>JAMCTO010000175.1 GCA_023381095.1 Bacillota bacterium | reverse complement strand
CTCTATGACTATCCCGGCAGGGGCGTTTGTGGGTGTGGTTGGGGAAACCGGGGCTGGCAAGAGCACGCTCATTGGAATGATAGCTCGGTTTTATGATGTGACGGAGGGAGCCGTAAGGATCGATGGCACGGATGTGCGGCTGTATCGACAATGCGATATACACCGCATTGTTACGGTAGTCCAACAAGAGGTTAATTTATTTACCGGTACGGTAGCCGATAATATTAGGTTGTTTCGCCAGGATATTTCGTGGACGCAAGTGAAATCCGCGGCTCAGCTTGCTGGGGCGCATGGATTTATTCGTCGGCTACCGCAAGGATACCGGACCCGTCTTTCACCTCATGGGTCAAACTTGTCCCTCGGACAACGTCAACTGCTAGCATTTGCCCGCGCAATTGTGCTCGAAGCCCGCGTCCTGATTTTGGATGAGGCAACAGCCAATCTCGATTCGGAGACAGAGCAGCTGGTGCAGGCGAGCTTGGCCCAAATTTCTCAAGGACGGACCACCATCGTCATTGCCCATCGGCTCTCAACGATCCGACGGGCCGATTGCATATACGTGATGGCCGAGGGACGGGTTGTGGAATCGGGATCCCACGATACTTTGATGGCCCGTCATGGCACGTACGCCCGCCTCGTGCAAGCCCATGTGGGTTCTCACCACGGAGATTTCCAACACTTCCCAGACTGGGAGAACCACTCAGGCAACCCATTAAAGGAGACGCCCATGCCCCTGTCGGGGCACCCACACCCATGGAAAACCGGGGGCAGTGCGTAGCAGAACCGATCTATATATAGTGGACTAAATGAGCGCGTGGCCCTATATGTCGTACCAATAATCTTTTTTCAGAGGAGGATACACCGTGAAGATCTGGATGTCAGGATTTGGCGATGAGATTAGCCCTGTTTTTGAGGAACAGTTAGCCGTGCTTAAGGATCTCGGAATTGGAGCAATAGAACTCCGGTCGATTGCACACCGCAATTTGTTGGAATTTACCGACGCAGAATTGGTACCGGTACAAGAAGCCTTGCGACAACAGGGGATGATTGTGTCGGCTCTAGGTTCGCCGATTGGAAAAAGTTCCTTGGAGGAACCAGAACCTGTATTTTGGGCGCGGTTTGTGCGAGCAGTAGACATTTGCCAGAGACTGCAGACGCGGTATCTCCGAGTCTTTTCTTTCTACGTACCTGATGACGAGAAATCTGCCAGTTTTCCCCACGTACGGACACGTTTTGAAAAAATGGTTGCTTACGCGGCGAACCAGAACATTGTGTTGCTTCACGAAAATGAAAAAGGCATCTATGGCGACACGCCTGAACGCTGTCTGGAGTTATTACGCAGCCTGGATGACAGTCATTTGCGTCTGACATTTGACCCGGCGAATTTTATTCAAGTGGGTTGCAAGGCTTATCCCAACGCGTTTGACCTTCTCTCTTCCTATATCAGTTACATTCATGTCAAAGACGCTCAGAGCAGCGACGGCAAGGTAACTGTCGCGGGTTCTGGTGATGCGCAATGGCCCCAAATGATGGAGGCGTTAGAGCGGCAGGGATTTGAGGGATATTTCTCTTTGGAGCCACATTTGGGTCCTAGATCAGGACCGGGGGGCAAGGAAGCCGGATTCCGACGGGCTTATGCTGCCTTTCGCTCCTTGCTGAGCACATAGACAGGACGTAAAAACGTCGTGTCTATGAGAAGAAGGTACAGCGACAGTATTCACGATATGAGGAGGACATGAGAAAATGTCATTACAGTATCGCTATTTAGGACACACCGGATTACGGGTGAGTGAACTCTGCTTAGGAACGATGACGTTCGGACGAGAAACTCCAGAAAGTGAGAGTCATCTACTCCTGAATGCATTTGTCGAAGCTGGCGGCAATTTTATTGATACGGCCAATGTGTATGTGCATGGTACTTCCGAAGAAATCTTGGGGCGATGGTTACAGACAATAAAGCGCGATGACATGGTTGTGGCCACAAAAGTACGATTTGCTATGGGGCAAGGGCCGAACGAAGGAGGCTTGTCGCGTAAGCACATTTTGGCGTCCATTTATGATAGTCTCCGACGTTTGCGTACGGACTACATTGATCTGTACCAAGTGCATGCATGGGATCCCAAAACGCCCTTAGAAGAAACGCTAAGCACCTTATCGGATTTGGTGCATCAGGGATTGGTCCGTTATGTTGGTGCCAGCAATTTTCGTGGGTGGCAGCTACAGACGGCACTGGATCTGTGCCGGCAAGCGGGATGGGAGCCGTTTCGATGTTTGCAACCGCAATACAACCTGTTGGTTCGAGCTCCAGAATGGGAAGTGTTTCCTGTATGCCGCAATCATGATGTCGGGGTTATTCCTTGGAGCCCACTTAAAGGTGGGTGGTTAACGGGTAAGTACCAGCGCGGCATGGCCGTGCTTCCGGCTGGCACACGCGTAGCACAGATTGCAGAACGAAGGGGACACGAATCATGGCAGAACCTCGCAAGCGAGAAGACATGGGATGTCGTCGATACGGTACGCGCAGTTGCTGAAGAGACGGGAAAAAGTTCGGCACAAGTTGCACTTAATTGGATACTCCAGCAGCCTGGAGTGACGGCTCCGATTATCGGTGTGCGAAACTTGGACCAGTTAAGGGACAATCTTGGTTCAACAGGGTGGGCGCTTGATGCAGCGCATTTGCGTCGTCTTAACGAGATCAGCCAAATTGAGGTTGGGTATCCCTATGATGATGCCGCCGAACGACAACAGCAGGCGGGACGATAAACCCATGGATGGGAGAGAAGGGTTGACGCGTTTCCAACATCGGTTGATTTGGTCTCAGGCGTTTCCTTGGAACCACCGTTGCGACTATCATGGGAACCTTCGGCTTGTGTCTCGACCACCGCGAGGTGACTAAGATTTGTTAAGCGAAGAAAGGATGGTCTTTGTGAAGTTACTGCAAACATATCAAGGTTCCTGGGCCGAACACGGTATTCATCCGATTTTTGATTCACGAGGACCGTTGAATTGGGTGCGCTTTTCCCTTGTAACCCTACATCAGAATCATGCGCCGATTATGATCTCGAGTGGTGGAGATGAACTAGCGGTCGTGATTCTGTCGGGCATTCTCACAGCCGAAGTCGCAAATCACCGTTGGGCGCACTTGGGCGGGCGCCTCACGGTGTTTGAGGAACCAGCGACTACTGTGTATGTGCCACGCGACTCCAATATCCAGCTTGAATCAGAAACTGAACGGGCAGAGATGGCCGTGTGCCGTACCCAAGTAGAGCAAATTTTCCAACCTTTTGTGATTGGTCCTCAGGACGTCGCCGTACAGCAAAGGGGACGCGAGCAGTGGCATCGGGAAGTGCGTAATATTCTCGGTGCGGGTGCA
>JAMCTO010000174.1 GCA_023381095.1 Bacillota bacterium | reverse complement strand
AGACGTGCCTGCAAGCCGACGTGAGCATCACCCATCTCTCCTTCGATCTCGGCGCGGGGCACCAAAGCGGCCACGGAGTCAAGAACCACGATATCCACAGCTCCGGAACGTACCAGAGCTTCGGCAATTTCTAGCGCCTGTTCCCCTGTGTCTGGCTGAGAAATCAACAAATCGTTAAGATTCACCCCGAGTTTGCTGGCGTACAAGGGATCCAAGGCATGCTCAACATCAATAAACGCCGCTACCCCTCCGGCTTTTTGAGCTTCAGCAATGGCATGTAAAGCTATTGTGGTCTTCCCGGATGATTCCTGGCCGTAAATCTCGACAACTCTGCCGCGGGGCAATCCTCCCACTCCCACGGCTATATCAAGAGGCAGACAGCCCGTGGAAACAACATCTATGGCCGTTTGCGATGACGCCTCTCCCAAACGCATGATTGAACCTTTGCCAAATTGCTTCTCAATTTGAGCAAGGGCCAAATCTAATGCTTTATTTCGGTCCATCGCCATAGCGGACTTTCCTCCCCTGCTAACCTACCTGTAAGGCCTACTCGTATAATGCCAAGCCACATTTCGCGGTTATCTCGGCCGAGCAGGTTCCATATTAACAGACTTTCCTCGTATAACGATGGATCCCATATTCTGAAGCACTTTCGCGGCGGCGTCTTTAGGCATTTCGACGAACGTAAAACGATCATAAATGTCAATCAACCCAATCACGCTCCCGGAAATGCGTGCGCCTTCGGCCAGCCCCCGGACAATATCCGCAGGAGATACCCGGTCCATGCGTCCCATGTTCAAGAACATTCGAACCATGCCGGGTTCGGCTCCTGTTTCACCGAACTCTCCTGCCTGCGTTTGGTCATGACCCTTATCCAGCATAAGACGTAATGCGGCGGCGGCAATGTCTACGCTATCATAGGACTGAGCCAATTCCATGACAATATCCTGATACGCCGGCAACACGCCGCGTTCAATTTCATCAGCCAGTCGGTTTTTCAAAGCTTCTCTTTGTTTTTCCGCCACATCTTCCTGAGTCGGGAGAGGACGCCTTTGCAAGCGTACCCGTAAAATCTTTTCCATTTGACGGAACTGCCGAAATTCTTTTGGCAACACCATTGTTATAGCTGTTCCGGTACGCCCCGCACGGCCCGTTCTTCCAATTCGGTGAACATAAGCCTCCGTGTCTTGGGGCAGGTCGTAATTGATGACATGAGTGACGTTGTCAATATCCAATCCCCTGGCAGCTACATCTGTCGCGACCAAAATTTCGCTGGCTCCGTCCTTAAAGCGCTTCAATACGCGATTACGTTGCACTTGGTTCAAATCGCCATGGGTAGCCTCGGCAGAATAGCCACGGGCCTGTAACCCTTCCGCCAATTCGTCGACCCGTTTTTTGGTACGGCAGAAAATAATTGTCCGTTCGGCACTCTCCATGTCCAAAATTCGTGATAGTCCGTCCAATTTTTCGTGTTCTCGAACTTCATAATAAACCTGTTCGGTTTTCGGCACGGTTAGCCTTTCCGGGCTGATTGAGATATGCTTCGGATTTCTCAGGTACTTACGTGCCAAACGGACAATGGCTTCGGGAACGGTTGCCGAAAACAACAAAGTCTGACGGTCGCTGGGAACGTTTTGCAAAATAAATTCTACGTCTTCAATGAATCCCATGTCGAGCATTTCGTCGGCCTCATCCAGAACCACCATCCGAACAAACTCCAACTTTAAAGTCCCTCGTCGAATATGATCCATAACCCGGCCCGGCGTGCCGATGACAACCTGGGCTCCGTGTTCTAAAGCTTTCAGTTGACGATCATAGGATTGGCCTCCGTATATCGGCACGACTTTAACGCCGGCATGGCGCCCGATCTTGGTAATTTCTTCGGACACCTGAATCGCCAGGCACTCCAAAGGCCGCTGTCTTTCCGGTACCGGTTTGGGCCTGACCAATCAGATCGCTTTCTTCCATAATTAAGGGAATAGTCCTCACCTGGATAGGTGAGGGTTCTTCGAATCCCATTTCTTCCAGTGCCTTCAATACGGAGACGGATAATCCCATACTCTTGAATGTTTCCAGTTTCACGGATTCTTGTTCCATTGATAACTCCTTTATCGTTGTTGAGTAGATGAAATAATTCCTGGTACTAGGGACGATAGATATCAGGAAGATCCAACATGTCCCATAAGACAGTTAATGTAAATTCGACGGCAGCTTCGCGTACACCTTGACGATCCAAGGCTATGACACGATGTCTCACCCGACTGGATTGAGGGCCAACAACTGCTGCATAAAAGGTGCCGACGGGATGTTCTTCATCACCCCCGTCAGGTCCGGCATAACCGGTTGTGCTGACGCCCCAATCCGTACCGTATTCACGTCGAATAGCTGCAGCCATAGCCTCGGCACATTCTGGGCTGACTGCCCCGTGTTTCTCAAGAATATCAAGGGGAACTCCTAGCAGATTTTTTACGCGATCAATATATGCTACAGCTCCTCCGACCACACAACCCGAAGCTCCGGGGACCTTAATGAGTCGCGCCAAGAAAAGCCCCCCTGTCAGAGATTCCATGGCGCTTAAAGTTTCTCCCCGCCGAATCATGGTTTCCAGCAACACGTGAGAGCGACTGGCTTGATTCAATTCGTACATTCGTCCCGGGACCTTTTCCCGAATCCAAGCCGCGGCTCGCTCATTTAATACCCATTGTTTCAGAGAGGTTGAGGTTTCTATTCGCACTTCAACACGTCCGGGCTGGGCATAAACGCCCATTTTGGGATGTTGTCCTGAAAGTAGCGGTAATAGTTGATGTGCCAGTGTTGCTTCGCCCATCTCAAAGGATGTCAAGGTCCTCCGAATGACTTCTCCGTGTCCACGTCCTTGCTGGAGCCACGGCAATAAAAAATCCCGGACTAACCCTTCAAGTTCTCGCGGCGGGCCCGGCAAGAGAATCGTCACTCCGCGAGAGTTCTCAATAAGTTGTCCCGGCGCCTGTCCCTTAGGATTTTGCCAGACTGTTGCTCCCGTGATAATTTGAGCTTGTCGTGAGACTGATTCCTGCCATCCGGGACTTCGTCCATGACGGGCGACAATATAATCCGCTGTCGCCGAATCCACAACTAAATCCCTGTTATAGTAGTGCGCTACCGCATCTTTCGTGAGGTCATCGGCGGTGGGTCCCAACCCTCCTATTACGATCACAAGATCCACCTGCTGATGCATCCATTCCAGTGCTTGACGTATGGCGTCCACATCATCTCCAACAACCACATGCCATTGAGTATGAATCCCGACCGATAACAGTTGTTGTGCCAACCACGCGGCATTGGAATTGATGACTTCTCCGTTTAGCACTTCATCGCCTACCGCCACGAGGCCGGCAAAATTAAACATGCCTGTCCCTCCGTACTATCAGGTATTATGATCATGCCATATTTAGGATGGAAATACAACTGCCGCCCTCCGGGGACTACGAACCTCTCAACCGGCCCCTTTAGACGCCGAAATAGGTAAAATGTTAAGACACCACGAGGGAACGGACTTGCTCTCCGGACAATGTCTCATTCTCTAATAAGGTATCGGCCAATTTTAACAATTTTTCCTGGTATTCAGTTATTAAACCCTCCACGATGTCTT
>JAMCTO010000173.1 GCA_023381095.1 Bacillota bacterium | reverse complement strand
CTGACTTTGGCTAATGCGGGAAGCAGGACTGTAGCGGGAGACAGAGGGAGCTATTTTTACCCCGGCAAGACAGGACATCACCCGAATCAAGGAACGGATTATCGGGGTAAGTATCATCACTCTGGGATGCGGGCCTATGAATACTTAACAGAACTGCTACAAAAGGAATTCCGCAATAAGCGGGATGTGTGGACCGTGGCCACAGCCGGGTTCTCCGGCAACCATTTTTCCGTAGTCCTGCCAGCCTTGACCAACCCATGATTCTGCCGGGGTCCCGTCATGGCGATGTCGTGTTAGATCCCTTTGAAGGAAGTGGCACCGCCTTGCTAACTGCCAATCGTTTAGGCCGCCATGGGTAAAGCATTGCATTAAATCCAGAGTATGTCGCGATGATGCAACAACGGTTTGTAAGGCAATTGGTGTGGGCCATGTAGGGGAGGCGGGGGATCAGACGTCCGCAGAGACACTGGCGCTGACCGCCCATGCTTCGCCTAGTACCCGGCATGGCGAATCAGAATGGCAGGCGGTGCAGACTTCACCTTGATATAGAATTTGTCAGTATTCGGTGTATGCCGCTATCTTCACAAAGCGTTACAACAGGATACACTAAGAACAACAAGGCAACATTTCGTAAAATCAGTAGGAGGACAGGATGACTAAGGATGATATGGAGCGTGCTTTTCAAGCTCTATCGGAAACACTAAGCCGCCAAGGGCATCAAGCAGATATTGTTATTGCAGGCGGGGCATGATGGCAACTGGTTTTAGGTTCACGCGAGGTCACGAAAGATATTGATGCATATTTTTCCGCACCGACAGAACCCATCCGACAGGCGATTTTACAGGTGGCAAACGAATTGGATTTGCCGCAGGATTGGCTAAACGACGGCATTAAAGGCTTCTTTTATGGGACACCGCCCCAGAATTTATGGAGGGAATACCCGGCGTTGCGGGTCTATGCTGTGGCAGCAGATTATATGTTAGCCATGAAAGTCGTTGCGGCTCGCAATGATGATCGAGAAGATACTAAAGCGTTGCTCCAGTCTTTATCCGTCACCACAGTGACTGAAGCCTTGGATATTGTCGAACGCTATATTCCCTCGCATTTGCTCACTCCTAAGCATCGCTATTTTGCTGAAAGTTGTCTGGAACGATGAGCCATGACGACTATCAGCCAGAGATATTGGCGACAGCGTGGGCCAGAGTGGTGGCTCGTGAAACGGCATCGCGGGTCGTCATTGGCGATTTTTTAGATGATTGGCGGCGCGTCACCGATGTCAAAACCCGCACCGATTTAATTGTCGTACCGATTCCTGACTCAGAGGATGCGGATCTGCACCGGTGGAGCGCGTTTGTGGCCGCCCTTGTCGAATACGTCACTGTGCGCGCCGATATGACGCCACCTGTTTGGGTCTTTGATGATCGGTGGACCTTGGCCGAACCATGGTTCATCAATCCGTATTGGAAGTTACGGGCATGGCAACTGGTGGTCACTCCACCGCCGTGGAAACGTCGCCGCATATTCGGTGGAGACGAAACCACCATGATCGGCCGGGTCTAACCCGTCTGGCTCACCATCAATACATTTACCTTCAGCCGACCTCCGGGTTGGCCTTTTTTGTGGTCCCGCATTAGGAGCGCCGGGGTCGTTTGTGATTAGCGACGGTTCTGGATATACAGAAAGAAGGGTGTTCATTTCAATCAGGGAGGAATCTCGATATGGCATGGTACTACGGCTCGGACAGGACCACGGATGGTCTCCCTGCTTGTATTGGAGCGGAACCACCTTTTTACAATCGAAGAATAGGTGCTGGAACTTCTGGTTTTGAGAACAACCAGTTTAGTACCGTAACAGCAAATTCAGCAGGTCCTCCTCAAACCTTTGCATATTGGGAACTGGAAGGCCTGGCCGCAAATGACGCCACGGATACCATGACGTAAATGGGGGACTGCTCAAGCCCAGGCGTTCGTGCAAGCATGAGGATACTACGCCGAGCAGAGTTATTTAGGGGGATTAACCTTCTTTCTTGACATTGAATGGGGCAACAACGGGTGGGGTACGCAAACTTCGCCTGCCGGAACCATTGCCGGATCGCCAGCAAATTCTCAATGGGGCATTGGATTATTGCCCAATGTGAGCAATGTCATCAACGAGCCGGGAACGGCTGGATTTTATATTAGCCCCAGTATGTGGACAGAGATATTCAAAGACTATACTTCCCCGTATCCGTTTGCATTCTGGTATGCAGGAACTGCACTGAGGCCCAGACACAATTTTCGACCTACCCTGAGGCTTCCGTTGGCGGATGGAAAACAATGATTTGGCAGTACCAAGTGTCCTCGTCAGGATGCGGTGACGAAACCCAAGACTTCGACATCACGCCTTATGAAGGGGACTGGCTGAATGGGTATTGGACCAGTTCAAGCATAGCGGTTGAGAACGTCGCAGCGTAACTTCTTGTGGCGCTGCGGCGTTCTCTTATGTAAACTCGTTGCCCAATCAGGTGTAACGAAAGGTTGGCGTAACCGCATGGCATTCAAAGCAGGTGTTTGGTGTGGGGCATTATTTTGACGTTGAGTTTAGCCGGATGCGGCAAGGCAGCGACTTTACATCAAACGTCTCCTCCGCCACCCGTCACCCACACCCAACCGCTTCAACTTAGTCAAATCACTATGGTATCAGATAAAAATGGGTGGGCCCTGGTCATCGCAAGGGGTCGTCTCCACCACTGATGGCGGTTTGCAATGGACAGCGCACAATCCGAAAACGCTAACGACTGATTTAATCGGAAGTGTGTTAGAAAACATCGCTACGGCATTCCCCTCGTCGAACGAGGCGGTCATTGCGCAAGAGACGACCACTGCGATCCACATCTGGATAACAAAAGATGAGGGAATCCATTGGACTTCGGAGGTGTGGAAGCCGTCAGCGTCAATTATTCAGAATAACTTTCACGGCAAAATTCAGATGCAGTTTACGACTGCTCAAACAGGATGGATGATTTTGGCGTCGCAGGGGAATGCAGGGTCAACCTCGGATGCCTTGTTACAAACAACCGACGGCGGGATTAATTGGCGAGTGCTCCAGGAGTCGTCACCCGGCTCAACATTTGAGAACGTCGACAGTGTCGCGATGCGTCCCAGTGGCGGGGGGATGGCGAGTGTCAATACCGTGATCACGGGACGAGCGGAAACTTTGATGACGACCGACGGTGGGCAATCGTGGGTTTCACAAAAGTTGCCTTTTTCTCATGTCTCAATTTATGATCAGATTGCTGAAGGCCCTCCTGACTATCAAGGGGCTCAATCCTATTGGCTCTGGGTATCGCTGTTCAATGACCATACCAACAAGCAACGATGGCTTGTTGAACACACCAGCAACGGCGGGGCACAATGGACCAGCATCCCGTGGAATCAATCCGTTCCCCAACCTGGCACGTTAGGCGGTGTCTATTTATGGCCCCAATCCTGGGGGGTTGAGTTGGTCGTTGCCGATTCCCACGGCACCACAATCTGGAAGTGGACACGGGACGCCTCATGGCAGCGGGTGTCCCACCTACCTTTGAACGACATTCAGTCGGTTTCCTTGCTACCTAATGGAGCGGGTTGGATCATCGGCGATACCCAAAGCTTTCTGACCACCAATGTTGGCGCTACATGGCATCCATGGTCTCCACAATTTCATCACTCACCGCAAACTATTCCGCAAGCATAGCGTCTGATGACGGTTCAGGCGAACCTTACTAACGCTAAATATTGCCATTGCCCGAAACCTTCAATGCGTTCGGTATAACGCATAGGTTAGCGGCGTATGGGCTACTCGCCTCTGTGTTGAATCCTGGCATAGTCTACTCAAGCGCAGGCCAACGCCTGAGGTCTTGAAATTTGGGATAACCCTCAACGCGTGCATAGTGCGCTGGACTACCGCACCTCCCACGGGGGCGCCTTGACGGAGCCGCCGGACAGCGATAATCCGTCCTCCCCCCAAGGATGGAACCGGTTCCACTCATTCGGCCTTGTCGCGAGTTTCTGGTGTCCAACACAAGTCTACGCCACTGACATTTCCGATTAATGAGCCTTGGAAACGCAGCTAATATGGAGCAGAATCAGATTAACATTGCACTGAGGAGGATCGCGAAGTTGGATAAGCCGCTGATTGGTTTCCGCATGTCCCGTGATGAGAAGTTTGCTATTGGGGCGCGTGACTGGATACGCCAGCTATGGACTGTGGGATGCCGATATTCGGTATATGCCGCGGGATGCAGGCCATTGCGGTGGCTAAGGGTGGAACTCTAATTCAGGATGTGAGCCATCAAATGCCGAACAGCCTCATAACACATCACCAAGAGGCCCCGCGCGATGCCTTGACTCATCGGGTAATGACGGCAGACGATAGCCTGCTAAAACGATTGGTATCCTCATCCGAGTTTATGGTGAATTCATTTCATCATCAAGCCATTGCTATGGTTCCAGAAGGCATGAAGATTGCGGCAACATCGGAGGATCAGGTGGTGGAAGCGATTGAATCTGGGGATGGGCGATTTATCCTCGGCGTTCAGTGGCACCCAGAGGATTTAGCTGACAGTGAATCTGAGGCCAAATCTTTGTTTGCTGCGTTTGTTGCGGCAGCTCGACAATATCAGTTAAGGTAAATTAGGAGGGGTGGAGATCCGATACACTATGGTTGTGTATTTCCGTGTCGATGGACTATCTTGCAGAACCAGGGGGCGATTCCATGGAAGTTGACGGAAAGGAGGTTGCCCTATTTGAGTGGCTCAAAACGCGTTGTTGCTTTCCGGCTACGGAAAGAACACATCAGGCTCCCGAACTCTTTTTAGGTCAAACATAACCGACCGAACGGCTTGAGGACACGATTGTTTTATGGACCTTACTCATTTGGCGTATAATGACGAGAAATCAGCTGTTCTCAAGGACGTCGAGAATGTGGCTGATACTGGAAGGTGTGTAAACCCCTTGAGACAGGCACGAATTGGCCAAGGAATTGATGTCCACCCTTTGGTTCCAGGACGGGATCTGGTGTTAGGGGGGGTAACCATACCCCACCGTTTGGGGCTGGAAGGCGATACAGATGGAGACGTATTAACCCATGCGATTATGGATGCGCTTTTAGGAGCACTGGCACTGGGCGACTTAGGCCAGTATTTCCGTCGAGGCCAGCCGGAAGTTGATGGTGCCCGTTCGATAACGCTGCTACAGCGTGTCTGCGAAATGACGAAAGAGCAACGGTACGTTATAGGGAATGTTGATGCTACGGTGGTGGCTGAAATGCCAAAACTGGCACCCTATCGGCAGCAAATTCAAGAAATTTTGGCTCACGCGATGGATATTGCGCCGAGCCAAGTATCCATTAAGGCGACGACTACCGATCATTTGGGGATGTTGGGCCGTGAAGAAGGAATCATGGCTCAAGCTGTAGTTTTGTTATGGCCTGTAAGTTGACACCCCCGACGCTTTTTAAACGGGGATCCCAGTTCTGTTTGTGGCGCAGGATATTTTCGGGGCACGACATTCGTTGCGAGAAGGGGAGAGAGGCAATTTCACCTCACGGAATCAGCATTCTGTACAAGGTGAAGCAAGATCGAAACGCATGATTCGTGACTTCGAGAATTTGTCAGCCGACCTTAATCTAAAGGTTTGTGACAGGTGCACTCATCCCGCGTAGAAGTATATTTGACGCGCTATCAGACAATTGATAGAATACCAGTACTATGACGCGGAAGGGGAGCGTCGGTTGGGAACAGGTAAAAGCGATCCGGGAGATGGTGAAAGCCCGGGACCCAAAACCGAACTGACTATGGCCCTGGAGTCGGGATGCGAACCAAGAGTAGGATCCCCGGGGGTTCCCGTTAACGAACATTAAAGGCTGTCTTTTTGACAGCGAATAGGGTGGTACCGCGATGACATCGCCCCTAGAACGAGGTGGCGGTATTTTTTTGTCATTGGCACAATTCGTCAGAGAAAGGAATGAAGATTATGGGGAGCCCTGTGTGGTATGTTACTACCCCGATTTATTATCCTAGTGAAGATTTGCACATAGGCCATGCCTACACCACGGTGGCCGCAGACACCTTAGCCCGATTTCACCGGTTGTTGGGAGAACCGGTGTGGTTTGTGACCGGAACTGATGAACATGGCCAAAAGATTGCCAAGAGTGCAGAAAAAGCGGGAATGTCTCCGCGACAATTAGTGGATCAAATCGTGGGTCGGATTCAAGATCCTCTATGGGCGCGCCTGGGAATTTCCTACGATGATTTTATTCGTACGACTGAGCCTCGACATTACCAGGTGGTTCAGTCAATTTTTGCTCAACTGCGTGATAAGGGAGACGTCTACAAAGGAGTTTACGAAGGTTGGTACTGTCTGCCTGATGAGTCCTTTTGGACCGAGTCTAAATTAGTGGATGGTAAGTGTCCTGATTGCGGTCGGCCGGTAGAGCGGGTGCAACAAGAGAGTTATTTTTTCCGTATGAGCCGTTACCAAGAGGATATGATTCAATATATTGAATCTCATCCCCACTTTATTCAACCGGTTTCGCGAAAAAATGAGATGCTGGCTTTTTTGCGCGCCGGTTTAGAAGACTTATCGATTTCGCGGACTGGATTGAAGTGGGGAATCCCAGTGCCTGATGATCCGGACCACGTTATTTATGTTTGGTTCGATGCCTTGTCCAACTATTTAACTGCTGCTGGATACATATCTAATCCCGGGCAATTTGCCCGTACCTGGCCGCCTGATGTGCAGTTGGTGGGCAAAGAAATCGTCAGATTTCACACGATTATATGGCCCATTATGCTGATGGCCTTAGGACTACCCTTACCTCGGCACGTTTTCGGTCATGGTTGGGTACTTTTAGGAGATACCAAAATGTCCAAATCCCGCGGCAATGTGGTTGATCCCTTGACCCTGATTGACAAATACGGGGTTGACGCGGTCCGCTATTACCTGTTGAAAGAAGTGCCTTTTGGAGCCGATGGCAATTACACCGAGGATGCGTTGATTCTGCGCATTAATGTGGATTTGGCCAACGATTTGGGAAACCTTTTAAGCCGTACTACCGCCATGATTGAGCGGTTCACTGAAGGGGTGGTTCCGGAGTTAGACGTTTTAGAGGATAACCGTGTGCTTGCAGCCGAAGTGGCGCGTGTTTATCGTTCGGTAGAATCAGCGATGGAAAATCTGCAAATTTCGGATGCGCTACAGGCAATCAGCGAATTGGTACGTGTGGCCAATAAATATATTGAGGATCAACAGCCTTGGGCTCTGGCACGAAAACCCGAATTGCGGGCCCGATTGAATACGGTGCTGTATAATTTGGCGGAAGTTTGCCGGGTTCTCTCCGTGCTATTAACGCCGTTTTTCGTTGAAACTCCGCAAAAAATCCGCCAGCAACTTGGACTCGATTTGCCGGTACAGGAATTTCGCGAGGCGGTGTTTGGTGGATTTCCCAAGGGGATGCGCGTTAGACGAGGTCAGCCCTTGTTTCCCCGTGTTGAACCTACCAAGACAGAGCCCGAGTGGATTACGTTGGATGATTTTCAAAAAATAGACTTGCGCGTAGGTACTATTCGTCATGCGGAAATTGTGTCGGGTGCAGACCGACTATTAAAACTGACGGTGTTCGACGGAGAGCGGGAACGCACCATTGTGTCGGGGATCAGGGCCACCTATCAACCGGAGGATTTAATCGACAAACAAGTCGTGTTAGTAGCCAATTTGAAGCCGGTTAAACTACGGGGAATTTTAAGCGAAGGTATGTTGTTGGCAGGTTCGGCTGAGGGAACTTTGAGCATTGTAGCGCCGATATCACCATTGGCAGAAGGGGCACGGGTGAAATGACACTCCAACTTTTTGACAGTCATTGCCATCTCCAGGACGAGGCATTTGATGAAGACAGGGAGACTGTATATCAGCGGGCTCGAGCTCAGGGCATTGGGATGATGGTTCCCGGATATTCGATGACAACCTCTGGACGTGCGATTGCATTAGCAAACCAATTGCCGTTTATCTCTGCGCTGATTGGCGTGCATCCTCATGATGCAAAAGAAGTGGTTGCAACAGATTTGCAGACGCTACGAGAATGGAGCTCCGAGCTCAAAGTGGTGGGCATTGGGGAAATTGGGCTGGATTACCATTACATGAATAGCCCGATGGAGACTCAGCGCGCAGTGTTTTTGCAACAACTGCGACTGGCTCGCGAATTAGGCTTGCCAGTATCAGTGCATTCACGGGAAGCAGAGCAGGATACCCTAGATCTTTTAGATGAGGTCCCGGGCATTAGTGGCGTGCTGCACTGCTTTACCGGTTCCTGGGACTTTGCTGAAGCCCTTCTTTCTCGAGGCTTCTATATTTCGTTTGCGGGGCCGATCTCATTTAAAAATGCGCAGGCATTACGCGAGGTGGCTGCTAGAGTTCCCACCGATAGATTGTTGGTGGAAACTGACGCGCCATATTTATCTCCGGCTCCTTGGAGGGGGCAGCGAAATGAGCCGTTACGGGTCATTCGCAACGCAGAAATCATAGCGGCTCAAAAAAATTGCTCCACAAAAGAGGTATTTGCGTTCACGATGTCGAATACTTATAACCTCTTTTCGCGAGCGGGTTGCGAATAGAAATATTTGGCTAATTTGGGAAGGAGTGGGGCGATTTCGGATTGACAGGAATGAGCGCTTGACGATAAAATTCGAGCGCGAATTGTAATTTTCTGGAAAATCTGAGAAAAGACCGAGAAATTCAGACGGGTAAAGGAGGACGGCTTTTGACAATATGGAAATCTCAAGGATTGCGGATGTGGTTATTAGGAGCCGCTGCCGCTACTGCCATAGGAACTGGGCTGGTCGCAACTCAACTACGTCACGTCGACATTACATATTATCGACCTCAGGGAGAACGCACCATTAAGTTTTGGACTTTTCGAACCACCGTGCGGAGGATTTTGGCTGAAGCGAAGATCCCCATCAA
The DNA here is from genome assembly GCA_023381095.1 of Bacillota bacterium. Taxonomy (GTDB): domain Bacteria; phylum Bacillota; class Sulfobacillia; order Sulfobacillales; family Sulfobacillaceae; genus Sulfobacillus_C. The sequence goes on along the minus strand of JAMCTO010000173.1, from coordinate 2,418 downwards.
TACACATAATTTCGTCTCCCAAGGTCTCGGTCAAAAAGTTTCCGGCAATATCACACTGTACGTGAAGCAGGCGGTGCCGATATGGGTCCGCACAGCACATCGTCATTTTCAATATTGGACGACTGACTATCGCGTACGGGATATCTTGCAATCCTTAAAAATTCATTTAGGTCCACTGGATTCAGTACATCCTGGATTGAACCACGAGGTGATGGCTGGGGCAAGATTGGATGTGATTCGGCGTTGGGTTAGTGACAAGACGGTGACCGTATCATTGCCATTTGCCACCCAATACCAACCCGATCCCAACCTTTTTCAAGGACATGATGAGATTAAGACCCCGGGACAGTCTGGTGAGAAAGTGACCACGATTCAAGTGCTTTATCAAAATGGCCTCCCTGTGTCTCAAAAAACATTAACTTCTAAGGTGGTAAAACCGCCCAGTAATCGAGTTGTCCTGTATGGTACTTCGCAACTCATTGCCCGGGGGGGCCAAGTTGTTCAGTTTTCCCACGAAATGTCTATGGTCAGTACAGGATATTGGCCGGACCCGTCATGGTCCAATGGGTATACGGCGACGGGACTTAAAGCACAATACGGCGTAGTCGCGGTTGACCCAGCGGTGATTCCCCTAGGAACTCGTCTCTATATTCCCGGGTATGGATTTGCTATTGCGGCGGACACTGGGTCGGCAATAATCGGAGACCGAATTGACCTGTGTTTTAATAGTGGATGGCAGGCGATCGACTGGGGTGTGAGGGATGTGACGGTTTTCATTCTCAACTAGAACAGGCGGTAGCATACGACACGTGATTGATCCCAGAACCCGTACCGGCATATTAGACCTCGTGCAAAATCAAGGATTGGGATCTTATAAGCCGTTGGGACAGCATTTCTTAGTCAATCTTGCGATGATTCAGCGCATCACCGATCTGTTGCCCGAAAGGTCCCGCGAAGTGGTGGAAATTGGGCCGGGCCCCGGGGGATTGACGCTGACCCTCTTGGAACAGGATTGGCGAGTGGTGGCTATCGAATTGGATCGCCGCTGGGCACGGTTTCTCTCCCAAACCTGGGGAGAGCAATTTGATCGTCGGCTTACCGTGGTGGAAGCAGACGCGTTGGCACTGGATTGGGCAGATTTGCCTCAACAGTATGGTCTAACGGCACCACTGACCTTTATCGGTAACTTGCCTTACTACATTACCGGTCCGCTGTTGGCAAAATTCGCTGGCGATGGTGTACCCTGGCATACAGCGGTCGTGACGGTCCAAAAAGAGGTGGCTGACCGCTTGACCACTGAACCGGGCTCACGGCAGAGCAATGCTTTGGGCGTCATTTTGCGTTACAATGCAAAAATAGAGAGGGAGTTTACCATATCTCAGTCTCATTTCTATCCGGTTCCCGAAGTGGACTCTACAGTGATAAAATTAACTCACGGGAAAGATTTGCCGGTTGGATTTGCGGAATTTCACTGGGTCGTGCATTCCGGATTCACCCATCGCCGTAAAATGTTGCGCCAAGCCTTGGCACAAGGTGAAAAATCTCCATATACGGCGGAACAATGGGAAAGCTTAATGCTAGGAGTAGGCTTAATCCCTACCGCACGTGCCGAAAATCTTACCATCGAGGAGTGGGTTGTGTTAGCTCGGTTACTGCCGGGCCAAACGAGGTGATGTAGGAATGATGTTCGAAAGTCCTACCAAAGGGCGTTTATCGGTCGAAGATACCTATACGGATTTGTTGGCGTATATGACAGAATGCCCTAATGATCGGTACAAATTGATCATTGGAACGGATTCCCATACGCGCCAAGAAACCATCTTTGTCACAGCTATCGTTGTGCACCATTTGGGAAAAGGTGGCCGATATTACTTTCACAAATCCCGGCGTCGAGCGATAAAAAGTTTGCGGCAGAAAATTATGTATGAAACATCCATGAGCTTGACCGTGGCGGCGGGCTTGACGACATGGTTGGAACGGTCCGGATTTGGGGACATCGATGTGGAAATTCACATTGACGTGGGACAACAAGGGGACACCATTTTGAGACACAGGGAGATTGTGGGAATGGTCGTGGGCAGCGGCTATCACGCTGCCATCAAACCGTACTCTTTTGGTGCGTCTAAAGTGGCCGACCGGTACACCAAATAACTGGAATTCACCCTAGTTTATTCACAGGCGCTCGCAATGTGTTGTTCTGTCACCGTCTTAAATTAAAAGACTACGAGGGTGCGCCTTAATATTGTGAGTCACAAATTGCCAGTTATGTTAGATCATGGGATGTGCCAAGAGCGCGACGCTATCGATGCCTTGGGGGTGTGTCGAGACTGTGGACACCCCTTGCGTCAGGTCGATGCGCAGCGATCTCGCATGATCACGGGAATTTTCGGAGATTACCAATGGTCTCGGGGGGGCCGG
>JAMCTO010000172.1 GCA_023381095.1 Bacillota bacterium | reverse complement strand
CTGCCACTATTAATCGCAAGGATTATGGATTGCAATGGAATGTGGCTCTGGAAGCAGGCGGTGTCATGGTGGGAGACCAAGTCAAAATGAATGTTGAGATTGAAGCCGTTCGCCAAGACAGTTAATGCGTTATCGGAGGATGCCTCTAATGTCAGGGCATCCTCCGGCTACTGTAGCAGTCGGGTTACCTATTTCGTAATCTCCGGGATAAAAATTCGGCGATAGTTTGGTTAGTGATTTGCGGTTCTTCAATGTGCGGTAGATGACCGCAGTTGTCGATGACCACCAGCTCTGCATCGGATAGACTCTTTTCCATTATCCTTCCATATTCCAAGGGGATGATACGATCTTCCCGTCCCCACAATAGCAGCGTTGGCATGTTCACCCGACCGAGATCCCACGATGGGTCCGGCTCAATTGGCGCACGGTCCAGATACTTGGCAAAAATCGTCCGGCCATGATTGAGTTCCTGGGCGTCTTCCAATGACCGGTAGGGCGTATTGCGCTTGTATGCGGCCGGATCGTAAACCAATCCGGACATAAATTGTTGGGGTGGCAGTGTCAGAGGGTTGACTATCGGTACATCCGGCAACACCACGCCTACAGCATCAAGCAGTAATAGTGCCCTAATCCTTCCTGGGTCTTTCATGGCGGCTCCCAGAGCAACCCGTCCTCCCATGGAATTGCCTCCCAAAACCATATGGTCTACGCCAATACTGCCCATCCACTCTAAAATGATGGATCCCAATGCATCTGTGGTTTCACTGCCGTCGATCCATTCTGACTGGCCAAAGCCAGGCATATCCGGGGCGATGACCCGGTAGTGATCTTTAAAGTACTGCATTTGGTGGGTCCAGGCTCGACCGGTGCCGCCCCCACCGTGCAAGAGACAAAGAACCTGACCCGCTCCCGCTTCAAACCAACTCCATTGTCTTCCGCGCCATCGATTATATCGGCGTTCTATGTCACTCATGACGCACCCCTCCGAATGGTTCTCATTCTAATCCTGATCATGGCGGTGCGGCAACAAACTACCGGATGTCCATTTGGCATGACCTCGATTTAGCGGGTACACTGAGTCTCGCACGTTGAACGCATGTCTTTGGGTGTCAGCTTCTGATAAGATGCAGATAGGAGACTTTCGGGCATTTGCGAACTCTGAGAAACCAACATTACGGGGTGACGTCGTGAGGATACAAGATGTTGGGGAGCGGGAACTGATATCGGTCATTCACCGACTTCAGGCACAGGTACCGTTAGGGTATGTGGGGATAGGCGATGATGCTGCCTATTTGCCGCCAAGTTCCTCTGGCACGCTGATTAGTCAAGACATGCTGGTAGAGAATGTGCATTTCCGAGTGGATTGGACGACAGCAGAACAACTGGGTGAAAAGGCCGTAGCAGTCAATATCAGCGACATTGCGGCCATGGGTGGACACCCGGTGGCTTTGTTGACCAGCCTCAGCGTGCCGGGAAATCTTGATGTGCAATGGGTGGAAGACCTTTATCGCGGCATTGCCAAGGCATTAGACTGGTATGGGGCAGTGTTGGTTGGCGGGGATACCGTTGGCTCGACAGACCGCATTGCGTTGGATGTCACCGTGATCGGGCGACCCGGTCCGACTGGGCCGATATGGAGAACAGGGGCAAAACCGGGAGACCGGATTTTTGTCACTGGAAGGCTGGGTGCGGCATATGCGGGATATCTCCTCTTGTCGCATGGCACTACCTGGCCGAGTACAGTGCTGTCGGAACGTAGTGTGATGATGGCGCACTTGTCGCCGGTGGCGCGCATTCAAATGGGCCTAGCTATGGCTTCTTGGGCGCATGCAATGACCGACGTTAGCGATGGACTGGTCGTGGAACTAGAGGAGATAACCCGATTTGGCAGCATTGGTGCCACGATTTGGCAGGACTCCTTGCCAATTGATGCGGCTACCCGGGCAATGGCAGAGCGATTTGGCGGTGATCCAGTGGACTTTGCCTTGTTCGGCGGTGAAGACTATGAACTTGTCGCAATCATTCCTCCTTCGCGGGTCAGCGAAGTGTTATCATCAGCTACCCGCTGTGGGGTAGCGGTAACGGAAGTGGGCGTTATTACGGAATCTCCCGGAATTCGCATAGCAGGGACAACTGGAGGAGGGGAGCGCGTGGTTTATGGTCATGGGTTCAATCACTTTTCGTTGGCATGATCTGTCCCAACTAAATGCGGTGGCAAACGCTTGTGCAGCCCTCTGGAAAGCACCAGCCGTGATCTTGCTGGAAGGTGAACTGGGGGCAGGGAAGACCACTTTGGTTCAAAAAGTGTTGTCTGCATGGGGCATTGCCGGGCCGGTCAAGTCGCCGACTTTTGATTTGGTTCATTCGTATCAAATGGGCGATATTGAGGTCTTTCATGTGGATCTTTATCGTGTTGTCGACCAGGGCGAGCTTCTGGCGTTAGATCTTCCCTCGCTACAAGAGGACAATCCCTACGTGCTTCTGGTGGAATGGGGGCATTGGCTACGACAATGGTATCCGGATCGGTTTGAATGCCAAATTCTCCGAGAAGCTGATGGGAAAAGAACCATGGTGATGACGGCAATCGGCGACGAACCGGTACGACGTCTTTCACAACGGGAGGTATCGAGTACGTGAAAATATTGGGTCTGGACGCGTCAGGGCCTGCGCTGGCGGTGGGACTGGTAGTAGACACGGTGGTGGCTGCAGATTTTATGTGGACCAAGCCACGGACCGCTGGGAGCCATCTCATAGCCTGGGTGCAGCAAATTGTAGAACAATGGGGGCGTCCCAACGCGATAGCCGTGGGAATTGGCCCGGGATCGTTCACTGGAGTGCGGATCGCCGTGACCGGCGCTAAAGCTTTGGCTTATGCGTGGGATATTCCCGTTAAGGGTGTGTCGTCTTTGCAAGCTTGGGCAATGAACGCGCCGCGGGGAAGTCAGGTTCTGGTGACGACAGAGCTTAGGGGTCCCGCATTTTATGCCGGATATTATCGAATCACGTCCCAGGGACCCGAACCGCTGATTGCAGATCAAGCGATTAATGGCGCGTTGCCTAGTACTTTTCCAACTTCTGAGATGGTTTATGTGGCGGGACCATTGGCCGAATCGACCGAGGGGCTGAGGCGTGTCGGAATTCGGGCAACGCCGTTGCCGATTGCACTAATGGGGTCCTGCGTGGCATTATTAGGTCGAAAGGCATTGATCGAAGGACGAGCCGATACCCCGGAATTACTAGCGCCTTTTTATGGGCGCCCTCCGGCCATTACGACGAATTCTTCGGGATCGGAGCAGGTTATCGCAGATGGCGATCAGTGATGATGTTTCAGAGAACGCTTCATCCGAAGTGTTGGTGCGCGATATGTATTTAGCAGACCTCGAAGCTGTCATGGGCATTGAGGCACATTCTTTTCCCACGCCATGGTCGCGCAATGCATTTCAAACTGAGTTATTGGAAAACACCTTCGCCACCTACTTAGTGCTTGATTTTCATGGGAGAGTCGTTGCATACGGCGGAATGTGGATCATTTTAGATGAGGCGCATATTACCAATGTGGCGGTGCATCCCGATTACCGCGGCCACCACCTGGGCCAGCAAATGATGGAAGGCTTAATGGACCGGGCGCGGGCGTTGGGTGTGCGGCGAATGACCCTGGAAGTGCGGCGCGGCAATGCCGTGGCGCAAAACCTCTATCACAAGCTGGGATTTGTTCAGTTGGGAGTGCGCCGCGGATATTATACCGATACCCACGAAGATGCCTTTATTATGTGGAGGGATCCTCTGTAGTCTCAGACGATGGCTGGCGCACAATACGCCCACCCCACCATGCTGCGAACATACCTAATATTGCATAGAAGACACCGCCCATAGCGCTGATCAACAAAGCACTAGTGACCATGTGCAAGTGCAGCATGGTCACGGCAGCTTGTGCCGGGACGCCGGGTAACTCACTAATGAACGCAGCTTGGGCTAACGGCAGCCGCAAGAGATATTGGTTGAGCAGTGCGGCGGCAAATGCCGTGAACAAACCGACCACAAATGCTGTGGTGATAATGGTGCGATGGCGCTTTGCTAGACTGCGACCTAACAGCACAAACACAATCACGCTGAGAAGAAATACAAAAAAGTGGGCTAAGGTTAACAGTCGATAGGTAAAAGGAGAAAAGACCATTGCACTGGGCAATGAAAATATCATCAGTAATAAAATGGGATAGAGCCAAATCATAGTGGATTCCTCCTTGTGAATGGTGCCGTCTAGAAAATAATTTTTTGCGGCAATGGGTGTAGTATGGGTAAAATCGGTAAAGTTAACACGAGATTCTAGGGAGCGAGGAACGGAAATGCGGGTATTGGGGATTGAGTCGTCTTGCGATGAAACCGCGGCTGCCCTAGTGGAAGATGGCACCCGACTTTTAGCAACCAGTCTGGCATCATCTGCCGCCATCCATGCCCGGTATGGCGGAGTGGTACCCGAAGTCGCAGCCAGAGAACATACTATGGCTATTTTGCCTGTCGTTGAGCAGGTATTGCAGGATGCAGGGTTGAATCGTCACGATGTGGATGCGGTGGCGGTTACTGAAGGTCCGGGACTATTGGGAGCATTGCTGGTTGGAGTGACGTTTGCCAAAGGATTCGCGTTAGGATGCCAAGTTCCTGTAGTAGGAGTCCACCATTTGGAAGCGCACCTCTATGCCAATGCCCTGGTGGCACCCATTCAGTTTCCGGCTTTAGGGCTCTTAGTATCAGGTGGCCATACCTCGCTAGTATTATGGAAGACTCATGGGGAATTAACCGTACTGGGGGAAACTCGCGACGACGCCGCTGGGGAAGCATTTGACAAAGGGGCTCGAGCCCTAGGTTTATCATACCCAGGCGGCCCAGAAGTCGAGAGATTGGCGGCCACGGTTGAGACAACCTCTCTGCATTTGCCGATTGCTAATTTAGGCTCGAGTAGTTTGGACTTTAGTTTTAGTGGGGTAAAGACGGCCACCACTGACCTTATTCGAAGCCAACCTCATCGACAAGCAGAAATAGCTTATGCCCTTCAGGCTGCGGTTGTCGAGGCGTTGATTCGTAATGTGTCTCGGGCTCTTTCGCGCTACTCGGTCGATGATGTGTATTTAGCTGGTGGTGTCACGGCCAACGAATTTCTTCGCCATCGGATGCAGCAATTGGGCCGGGAGCAAAATATTCGAGTGCACATACCCCCTGCGCGATACTGTACCGATAACGCGGCGATGGTGGCTTCCCTAGGATATTATCGCTGGACTCGGGGAATCCGCATGTCATACCTTGATACTCCGCGTGTGAATTATCCCCTGGGACAGCAGTAGAGTGTGTATAACTTGTGGATAGCGTGGATAATTATGTCATCTTAAGGGAGATTATAGATTATGATATTAAAATTTGGCGAACATGAGCCGATTGTGGATGATCCGGTCTTTATTGCTCCTGGTTCCTACATTATTGGACAGGTCCATCTGCAATCGGAAGCCTCCATTTGGTTTAACGCGGTAGTGCGTGGAGACACCACGGCAATCGTCGTAGGTTCGCGGAGCAATGTGCAAGATGGTGCCGTGCTGCATGCCGATCCGGGATATGCGTGCCACATCGGGCGCGGGGTCACTATTGGTCATCGGGCGGTGGTGCATGGAGCGCAAGTGGAACCATCGGTATTGATTGGAATGGGGGCCGTGGTGATGAATGGGGTGCGCATTGGACATCACTCGATTATCGCGGCTGGCAGCGTAATTGGCGAGGGCACCGAAATTCCCGCTGGCCATTTAGTGATGGGGGTGCCAGGAAAGGTGGTGAGGGCCTTGAATGCGGAAGAAATGGACCGCATTGAACGGGCGGCTGATCATTATGTGAGTCTTTGGCTTAATCAGGGATGGCAATTTCATTGATATAGAGGCATAGCTAATATCGTACTAAAGAAAAATTCGAGATTTTCGGGCAGGAGGCGTCCAGATGCAGCATGTGCATTTTATCGGGGTGGGTGGCTACAGTATGAGCGGTCTCGCTTTGTTGCTGCATCGTCAAGGATACCTGGTCACAGGTTCCGATGTTAAAAGATCAAGCCGTACCGAGAGATTAGAATCGGATGGAATTGCAGTTTTCTATGGGCATCGGGACGACTTGGTATTAGGTGCCGATGTAGTGGTGTATAACACCGATGTGCCCGAAGATAACCCGGAACGCCAAGCGGCATTGGCTCATCACTTGCGTGTGATCCACCGTTCTGAACTTTTGGCGGAGGCGCTAGAGCCTTACCGAGCCATCACGGTAAGTGGAACCCACGGAAAAACAACCACTACATCAATGGTTGGCACCATATTGCAACGGAATCATTTGGACCCGACGATATTGGTTGGTGGCGAGGTGCCGCAATTCGATGGCAACCTGCGCCTTGGCCATGGGCCTTATGCAGTGGCCGAAGCCGATGAAAGCGACGGAACTTTTTTGCGTTACCATCCCGTGGTTGCGGTAGCTACCAATGTGGAACCGGAACACTTGGATCATTATGGCGGCGAGTTTGAAAATCTTACACAGGCCTTTCGATCTTATGTATCAGGTGTACCCGACGACGGTCTAGCGGTTTTGGGGGTGGACAATGCGATTTTGCTGGAAATGTCCCGCTCATTAACGGTGCCGTGGGCGGGATACGGGGTGACCGAGGCAGCTCAGGTTAGAGCCACAGAAATAGAAACGATGCCTACCAGAACCGAATTTACCCTGCTAGTGTCAGGAAAATCTGTTGGCCGCGGCAGCCTTTCTGTTCCCGGATTGCACAATGTGATCAATGCACTAGGAGCAATCACTGCAGCCCATCACGTGGGGGTGCCCTATGCTGATGCCTTGGACAGCTTGCGGCAATTTACCAACGCGGCACGTCGGTTCCAGGTGTTGTTGTCGAGCCCGATAAGAGTAGTGGATGACTATGCGCCGGCCCCCACCGAGATTC
>JAMCTO010000171.1 GCA_023381095.1 Bacillota bacterium | reverse complement strand
AGCCACAGGAACCCGAATCACTGCGACGTTGTTGAATGCGCTGGAAGCGCGCGGTGGCCGTTATGGGCTGATTGCCATTTGCGAAGGCGGGGGCATGGCCAACGCCACCATTATCGAACGCATTGCACACTAATAGGGGCAATATGGGAGGGACAAGAATGGATCACCCATATCTGACGGAAGAGCACCAAATGTTTCGAAGGTCATTGCGCGCCTTTTTAGAAAAGCACGCGGCACCTTTTTTCGATCAATGGGAACAGGAGCGGCGGATTCCCAAATCTTTTTGGCGGTTGATGGGAGAGCAAGGATTCTTGGGGCCCATGGTGCCGGAAGCTTATGGCGGCGCGGGAGTGGATTTTGGATTCTCGGTCGTGATTAACGAAGAACTGGAACGCATCGGATCGGGCATGGTAGGAATCGGCTTGCACAACGATATTGTACTGCCATATATCGTCAGTTATGGCACAGAAGCTCAAAAACAACAGTGGCTGCCCCAATGTGTGACGGGTGAAACGATAACCGCTATTGCTATGACAGAACCCGGAACCGGGTCGGATTTGGCCAACGTGCGCACCACCGCGATACAAGATGGGGACTCATATGTGATAAATGGGCAAAAAACCTTTATTACCAATGGAATTCAAGCGGGCCTCATTGTGGTTGTGGCCAAAACCGATCCCAACGCAAAACCGCCGTATCGCGGTATTAGTCTGATCCTGGTGCCTGAGGATGCGCCGGGATTCAGTCGTGGACGGCAGCTAAACAAGATAGGGCAGCATAGTCAAGATACGGCGGAACTGTTCTTTGAAAATTGCCGAGTTCCGGTAACCAATTTGCTGGGGGAAGAAGGCCAAGGGTTTCGCTACCTCACGGAAAAACTACAACAAGAGCGGATTTTAGTGGCAATTGCGGCACAAGTGGCTATGGAGGAAGCGCTTCAAGAAACCTTGGAGTATGTCAAACAGCGTACTGCTTTTGGTCAGCCGATTGGAAAGTTTCAAAATACCCGATTTAAGATGGCCGAGATGATGACACAATCTTACGTGATTCGGGCCTTTTTGGATCAACTGATTGTACGCCACATGAGGGGCGAAGAGATTGTTACCGAGGTCTCCATGGCCAAATGGTGGTCTACCGATGTGGCTAAGTCGGTGATCGGCGAGTGTTTGCAGCTCCACGGCGGGTACGGTTACATGGAAGAGTACCCGATTGCCCGACGCTACCGAGATATTGCCGTGATGTCGATTTACGCTGGCACCAATGAAATTATGAAAACCATTATTGCCAAAAATTTGGGGCTCTAGGGAGGATTGCGGTGTATTTTGAGGAGTTTTATCAAGGGCAAGAGTTTTATTTGGAGCCCTTTGTCATTACACTAGAGGAGATCCAAGATTTTGCCCATCGGTATGATCCCCAACCGATTCACATCGACTTGCAGTATGCCGCCGAGGGGCCATTTGCGGGCGTGATTGCATCGGGCTTCCATACATTAAGCGCAGTATGGGGCCGTTGGATAGAGACGGGACGGTTTGGCCGGGAAACTTTAGGGGGCAAAGGACTGGAACGGGTAGAGTGGCGGGCGCCAGTGCGTCCTGGAGATACATTGCAGACCACGGTCACAGTGGTCGAGACCCGCGCTTCCCGCAACCAACCTCGCGGATCGGTGCACCTGCATTTTGAAACCCGAAATCAGGCGAGTGTGGTGGTGATGGTGACCGAAGGTACAGTGCTAATCAAACGCCGCTCTCAATGACAACGGGGGTAATTGAGTGACGATTTTGGAAACCGAACGATTGCGGTTGCGGACCATGGTCTACAACGACGTAGACAACTTGTTGCGGATTTTTGCTGATCCCATCGCTATGCAACATTATCCAAGGACACGAGGACGGGACGAGGTAATGTCGTGGGTGGAAAGGACACAAGGGAAAAACCGCGATTACGGGGTCGGGATGTGGGTGGTGGAATCGCGTGACAGCGGTGAGTTCTACGGACAGTGTGGCATTATTCCGCAACTGGTTCACGATGACACCATTGAGTGGGAAATTGGCTATGCGCTTATTCGGCAGTTTTGGCATCGGGGATTTGCCATTGAAGCTGCTTTGGCCTGTCGAGACCTGGGATTCAGCCAAAGGCATGCGTCTCACTTGATTTCGATAATTAGTCCGAGTAATCTGCCATCGATCCAGGTGGCGATGAAAAATGGCATGACTCGAAGAGAACTGACCCTCTGGCGCGGCCACCAGATCGCAGTATATCAGATAACTCAAGACCAATGGGCGGGTCAGCTGTGAAGCGGATTGCGATTTTGTACCAGGCGGCAGTGCCACCGCCAATTCATGGGGTGATCAAACCCTTAAAACCTGGGGGATATCGGGATAGCGGAGCAGATATCGGGTACGCCTTGACTAACGTCGACTTTCCGTTAGTGACGCCGGTTCCCTGCCCGGACGCTGGTGATGAGGAGACTTGGGTTTTTCCCGACACGGCTTGCGGCATTGACCGGGCTCTACAAAAGGGTGCTGAAGTGCTTTGGGCCAATACCACGGTATATCAGGGCCACCCTCTGGAGCAATATATGGATCACGTGGCAATCATTGGGCAAGATCCTCATTTGGTGGATCGTTACGAAGATAAATGGCTCATGAATTCTTGGCTGGCATCGCAGGGATTTTTGGTTCCGCGGGCGATCCGGGTTAAGGCAGGGCAAGATCCTGCTTTGGACGATTTCGCCGATGAGGTCGTTGTTCTTAAACCCGTTCGTGGCCGTGGCAGTCAAGGAGTAAGAAAAGTTCAGGGGCAAGACCAGTTGCACAATGAAATTCGCCACTGGAACCTGACGTTGTACGGCGATGCCTTGCTTATCGAATCCTATTTGCCCGGCGAGGAAGTTACGGTTACTGTGATGCCGCCCGGGACGTACCAAGAAACCCATGGCAATACGATAAGGGACGGTCATTGGGTTTTGCCGCCGGTTATGCGGTCAGGTCATGTGCGTGGTATTGTGCCTTATAGCGGAGTGGTCCCGGTGCGGGAGAACAGTCGGGTCTTAGACCGGTGGCCTTTGGAGTTGGACTGCTTTCTCCGTTCCTGTATGGATATAGGAAACCAGTTAAATTCCCGAATGGTTCTGCGGATTGATGCCAGAGCTGACCACCTTGGACAATTTCGCATTGTGGATGTGAACTTTAAGCCGAACCTGACAGGGCCAGGACGCCCGGATCGATCACGGCATACTTCTTTGGTGACAATGGCAGCCGAAGCCATGGGATGGTCTTATTCGCAATTGGTGGCAAATTTGGCCCGCCAATATTGGAGACGCTCAGAATGACGGCAAAAAGGGGCAGTGTTGTTGGATACCAGACTACAGGCATTTTTAGCCACCGTACAGGAAGGCCATTTGACCGGGGCAGCTCGTAAATTGAATCTCTCGATCTCTGCTTTGTCACACCATATATCCCAACTGGAGCAAGACTTCTCCGCGTCGTTGTTTACCCGGGGCAACCGGGGTATGGTACTCACACCGGCGGGGGAATCGCTCTACCACTACGCAGTACAAATCGAAGGTGCCTGGCAACAGGCATACCGAGAGGTGCGCGCACGGTCGACCGGGGATCAGCTGATTCACTTGGCAGCTAGTCACACGGTGACGGAGTTCTTTTTGCCGGAACCGCTGGGTTTATTTCGTAAGGCGCAACCTGAAGTTCGTCTCCATTTGCGAATGGTGAACAGCGACGAGGTCGTAGCACTGGTGGAATCTGGAGCCGTGGATTTGGGGATTAGCGAAGGAAGAAGAAGTCATGGGACGTTCTCTTCACTGGGGCTCTGGAATGACGAACTGGGCTGTGTGCTGTCCGCGGACCATCCTTTGCAGATAAAGCCGCGACTTTCCTTGGATGACGTCGTTGGGCAAGACCTCATTCTCCGCGAAGATGGGTCGGGAACCCGAAGCATCTTTGAACAAATGCTGGAAGACCAAGGAGTGTCTTCTCGAGATCTTCGGGTGACTGCGGAACTGGCATCGATTCAAGGAATTTTGGGTCTTGTAGCCCATGGCGTCGGCATTGCCATTTTGTCTCGCGTAGTGACATATGGGATGCGGGAGGTCGTGTATCGCCCCATTGCTGACGTGACTTTAACACGGCAAATATCGCTCCTTGAGCGACCCGGACCCAAGCCTAATCATGCCATTGCACAACTTATTGACACTATGGTGCGGTCGGCCACCCGATTTAATCAGAGGCGGGGATCGGAATAGGTTCGTACCTCAACTCGATGGCCATCTGGGTCCTCAATATACACACTTAGGCCTTGGCCTTTGGCTCCAAACCTCTTTTCTGGCGGATCCGGATGATAGCCGTAAGATGCCAATTCTGTCATGATGTCATGGACTGATTGTGCGACTTCAATACAAAGATGATTTGGTCCGGCGGCCGGGTTTTCCGAGGGAAAGAGATCAATTAAGGTGACGCCTGTCCGCGCTGAGGCAAACGGGGCTTCACCATTGAGGAACTCTTGCCAACGCACCGGAACCGCCCCCAGTATTTTGCAATAAAACTCCAGTGAACGTCCCACATCTTTCACTTCAAGGACGACATGATCCAATTGGATAGATGTCATAGCAAATCCCCCCTGATATCTATTCTCTCATGGTTCTTGTAGGTTAAACAACGGATTACGAGGGGATTTTATGGGACACCTCTTGACTCACGCCGTCCCAGAGCGCGATGCGGGCCTTAAGCGCACGGATTGCGGCGCGTTCCGCCGCTAGTGCTCGGTCTGGATCGTCGGCAATTAGTTGGGTCAGCAGTTGGTGGGCCCATGGGCCATGTTGATCGCTGTCCACATCGATATGGCGGTTGAGATAGTAGAGAAAGCGGCCCATTTTGGCTTTTAAGCTCAGTTCCTGAATTATGGTACGAAACATGTCGGGAATAATGTCTTCCCGGCCATAAAAGAATGCAGAGGACACTTCGAATGTTGTGCCAAATTCAGCTAAGTCCAACGAAGTCGCCACAAAATTATAGACGCTAGCTGGCACATTCACTTGGCGTAAGGCCTCTAAGGGCAGGATACCGTCCTGTATCTTCGTTAGGAATGCGGAAATCGGAGCGATGTCGGCGCCGCATTCTGCCATGGCTTCCCGATAAAGTTCAAAATGGCTTAGGTAGCCTCCAAGACCATCTTCATCACTTTCTTCGCCGAGGACAATTTCATTGATAAATCGCACGTAGTGCGGTTGGCCGTGAGGCACCCAGGGAACGGACAATCCGGTTAGGTCATGCTGCAGCCGTTTTAAAAGGGTCATGAAGTCCCAAACCGCGAAGACATGATGCTGCATATAGACATGTAAAGCGGGCAAGGTTTGGATTGAAGTGTACATGGGATGGGACAGCAGTTGTTTGCGAAGCTCAGCAATGGTGTCTGGCATGATGGTAAATCCCGCCTTTTCAGTCAATGCCGCCATTTTAACATATCCGGATAAATCAAACCAATTCAGAAATCTGATGAACCTGAGAGACATCCCTGGTAACTTCGTTGCAATTGATTGGGTCTGTTGCTGTAACGGCCGGCCGTATCTATCAAAACGGCCTCTGGTCTCAAG
>JAMCTO010000170.1 GCA_023381095.1 Bacillota bacterium | reverse complement strand
ATCCGTTTAGCCATCGTAATCGCATCGACAACCCCGTAGCAGTAACCCCGCGGATGAACCTTTAGCACTTCCATCATGACTAGACTCCCTTATCGTTGCTGGGGCACTGATGGCAATAATCTCTATGCCAGCCTCGCTATGATCATAGGATGATTATACCATGGCTATCAGGAAAACACGTCTGATACGGGGTCGACAGCATTGGCACGGGATGACCGCAGAGGACACTCCCAATGGGGGTCGTTGATTAGTTCTCACAATTGGTAGCAGGGGTCATCAGGCGAAAGCCGGCAACGGCAGCAGCCAGAGCTAGCCATTGTCCGAGTGTAAAGGGCACGCCATGGGTGGGCAGGGTAAGGCTGGTGGCAAGCCAAGCGATGGCAATGCCTAACATAACCGCGCCTGCAGTAGCCCCTGGCCACAAAAGGCGCCAATGACGGTAAAGGATTCCTCCGCCTATCAACACCAGGACAAGCAACACTGCCCAAAGGGCATAGCTGGGAAACACCAATGTGCCGTCTAAGGAAACTGCGATGGCGCGTGGCCAGTTCGGGGCTGGGATCCCCACCAGATTTTGTCCTGGGGCGCGAATCAACAGCATTGCCGCAACGGTCATGGCCAACGTGTCAATATCGGACAGATGCCACTGGCGGCGATAGCGCCAATATACCCAGATCAATCCTATCAAAGCGCCTATGATCATTCCGCCTATGCCCCAAGCACTCATCGGAGTGAACAGCAGGTGGCTCAAATGGTGCATGTAGTATGGGAGATCACTGAAAATGTAAACGGCTTTGTCTCCAAGGGCGCCACCTATTAACATGCTCCAGAGTAGCTCTGTTACTTTTTGGGTTCGATCCAAGCGCGATGCCAGCAGGAGACCCGCCGCCAGCGCCGCTAATAACAGCACTGTGCCAAGCGGTATCGGACCCAAGTACGAAAATGCCGGCAGATACATGTTAGTCATCCTCCTTGGCTACGGGTTGCGATGAATAGGTCATGGTCCAATAAGGCCGGTGTCATGGGGCCAATCACTTTGGCCACCACAACTCCATGGCGGTTGATAAACAATGTGGTGGGCAAGGTGCTTATCAAATACTGGTTGAACACCTTGCCCGTCGTATCGTAATAAGCACGACGGACATCTACGCCGGATGCGTTAAGTAAAGGAGCCGCTGCAGCGACGGTATCATTGGTCACCAGTGCAATCGTAGCGTGGGGAAAGTGTTGTGAAAAATCCGGCAACTCCATCCTGCATGCAGGGCACCAGGGCGCCCAGAAGTTCAAGAGACCTCCCTGCCCCCGAAACAGGCGTCGCAGGGATTGCACTTGACCGGTGCTGGAGATAACATGGGAGGCGGGTAGGGACTGTCCCACACTGGCGGTAAACTGGTGCGACTGAGTTGCCGGGCGAATCACGACGACCAACGCCAACAGTGCGGCCAACAATGCCAGCAAGTTTCGCCACCAGAAGACGCGTGCCATTACAGACCGTTCACCGCGGATGTAACCCAGTTGGGTATAAGGTCGAACCAGCCCGTGATGAGCATCACTCCGAGAATAACCAGGAACGCACCGGAAAGCCTTTCGATCCAAGGCAAATACTGACCCAGTCGCCGAGTCCACTGGGCTGCTTGACCCAAGAACACCGCTAGAGCAAAGAAGGGGATTGCTAGTCCCACGGCATAACTGGCCAGTAGCAGGGCGCCGGACAAGACGGTGTTAGAACGAGCTGCCAAGATCAAGATGCTGGCTAAAATCGGGCCAACGCAGGGCGTCCACCCAGCCGCAAACACAACCCCCAGCAAAACCGATGACCAACGCCGTCGGGTGGGCTTTAGGCCAATATGAGCGTCGCGTTTGAAGAGGCCGATTTCGATGATTCCGCTGATTTCTAGGCCAAAGACAATGATCACTAGGCCGCCCAATTCTGCGATGAGACGGCGGTGTTGGGCGACAAATTGTCCGAGCGCACTGGCCCCCAGGCCTGCGGCAATCAAAATCAGGGAAAATCCTAAAATGAATAGCAAGGAGTTTTGAATAACGCGGGAGCGAATTTTCTGATCGGCAATCGAATCCGGGGTAAGTGCAGTACCAGCCATAGATGTGAGATAGGATGGAATTAAGGGTAGCACACAAGGGGACAACACAGAGGCTAATCCGGCAACAAAAGCTACTCCAAGTGACACTAAGGACATAGCGTGATATTCCCCCGCTTCCACAAATTACTGGTCATTATAGCATGTCAGCGCAAAAATACGGGAATGCGTTTCACAGGCAGGATTGTTACAGTTATTGTCGAAATATATCTAATGAGGAATAAAAGTGAGGTGGGTTCGTGATCCGATTGGACAAAGTCAGTAAACGCTATCCCAATGGCCACTACGGCTTAGTTGATGTGTCACTGACAATCCGTCGAGGGGAATTTCTGTTTTTGGTGGGGCCATCGGGTGCCGGAAAATCGTCGTTGATTCGTTTGCTCTACCGTGAAGAAGCAGCTAGCCAAGGTGAAGTGTTTGTCGACCAGTTCAAGCTGTCAAGCCTTCGGCGATCGCAAGTGGCCAGGCTTCGGCGACAGTTAGGAGTGGTATTTCAAGATGTCAAACTCTTGCCGCAGCGTACGGTTTATCAGAATGTGGCGTTTGCTATGGAGGCGGTGGGCGCGTCCACCCGAGACATCCGCAAACGAGTGCCGCAAGTGTTGGAACTGGTAGGGTTAAGTCGTAGCCGAGACAATTACCCCCACCAATTATCCGGGGGCGAGCAGCAGCGGGTGGGAATTGCCCGGGCGTTGGTTAACAATCCGATTTATGTTATTGCTGATGAACCCACCGGAAACTTGGACCCGGAGACGGCCCGGGACATCGTGAAACTATTTGTCGAAATTAACCGGCGCGGTGCCACGGTGATTATGGCAACTCATGCCAAAGACATTGTCAACCAGATGCAACGCCGAGTGGTCGCGATTGAACGCGGCCGCGTTGTGCGGGACGAGGTACGGGGTGCATATGGCTATGAATCTTAATGGTGTCAGCTATATTGTCAGGGAAACGATGCGCAATTTAATACGTAATAGCTGGATGTCGTTGGCTTCCGTTTCCACGGTGGCTATTTCCATGTTTGTGTTGTCATTTTTCTTAGTGCTGACCATTAATTTAAATCACGTCACGGCTGTTCTGCAAAGTCAGGTTGAAATGAAGATATTTATCAATCGCCATGTTCCGCGATCTCAGGAACTGGCCTTGCTGCGGCAAGCGCGTCATTGGCCCGACGTGCGTCGAATTGACTTTTTTACCAAACAGCAAGCGGCAGCAAGCCTCAAACAAGAATTCCCTGACCAGCGAGACCTGGTTGCCTTGATTTCTAAATCCAACCCTTTGTTTGACGGCTATGACGTGTACACGTACCGACCCCAGGCCATTCCGCAGTTGGCGGAGCGGTTTCACAAGGAATCGATTGTGCACACCGTCGTCTATGAAGGCCAAGTGGTATCTCGGCTGGATAAGTTGTCCAACATTCTCCGCTGGGTAGGCTGGATTGTGGAAGGACTTTTGGGACTGGCTACGCTCTTTATTATTGTCAATACCATTCGGCTTGCGGTATTTGCCCGGCGTCGCGAGGTACAAGTTATGAAACTGGTGGGCGCCACCGATTGGTTTATCCGGTGGCCTTTTGTGCTTGAAGGGATGGTGCTGGGAATTTTAGGCTCACTGGTGGCCGATGGCTTGGTGGATGGGGGATATCGTTGGCTTACGGGCGCGGCGGCAGTGGCTCTGCCGTTTTGGCCATTGGCTCCACTACATAGTGTGATGTCAGAGGTCTTGATGTTTACCTTGATTGGAGGGGTATTGGTCGGCGTATTGGCAAGCATGGTGGCCTTACGACGCTTCTTGCGAATCTAAGTTCGTGCCTCCGCCGGAATCCAGACCCACCTATATGGCATGGTATAATGGGTCAGTATAAGGAGGGGCCACATGCGGCGACCAGGACTGGCAATTTGGGCGGCAGTTACCGTTTTGTTAATGGCAGGGTCCTCCCTAGGAACTTGGTGGGCAACCCAGAACGGGGTATTGGGCGGCACCGTGGTGCCGGCCAGCATGCGGCAGAATAAAGAATTCACGCGGTTTGTCCAGGTTTATGACTCGATTCGGAGAGAGACCATTTGGCATAATACTCCCAAGCAGCTGCTGGCAGGGGCAATTAATGGGATGGTCGGTACGTTGCATGATCAGTTTTCCGATTATTTTTCCTCATCGCAGAATCAGTCATTTCAGGCTTTGCTCAATCCTACGTTTGTAGGCATTGGAGTGGAAGTATCCGCCTCTGCTCCTCAATTGGTGATTGAACAAGTCTTTCCCAAATCCCCTGCCTCCCGGGCTGGTTTAGCGCAAGGAGACATCATTACAGCGGTCAATGGCCAATTGGTTTCTCGTGTGGGGACTGCGGCGGCGGTCAATATGATTCACGGTAAAGTGGGTACTACGGTGCGATTGGCGGTGTCGATCCGTGGCAAACAAAAGATTGTCGTGCTTAAGCGGGCGGTGATTGACGAGCCCACCGTATACAGCTACATGATGCCACATCAGATTGCGTATATGAACATTGTAGAATTCGGCAACAATACCGGCGCCGAGGTGGTGAGCCAATTTCATCAACTGGTGAAAGATGGGGCCCGTGGATTGCTGCTGGATCTTCGCGACAATCCGGGTGGGGAAGTTGCCCAAGCTTTAACCGCAGCCAATGCGTTGGTACCGGCAGGACCGGTGGTATCATTGCATTATAAAAACCCTTCCCAAGACCAGACTCTAGACTCTAGCGGGCCCGGCACTAAGCTGCCCATTGTAGTCTTGGTCAACGGGGAAACCGCGTCAGCCGCCGAAATTCTTTCTGCGGCGATTACGGAGCGACAAGGCGGCACTTTGGTTGGGACTCGGACCTATGGCAAAGGGATCGTGCAAGAACTGATTCCTCTGGCTAATCATGCAGCACTTAAATTGACGGTTGCCAAATATTACACGCCCGACGGACAATATATTGAGCATAAAGGTTTAACTCCCAGCGTCTACGATCCTGAGGCATCCAATGTGGTTCCTTCTGATATTCCCGCAGAAGATCCCCAATTGGCTAAAGCCGTCACCGTGTTATTGAAAAAAATGGGACAATGATATAAAGGAGGATCAAACATGGGCGTGTATCAGTTGGAGGCACCATATGCTCCGGCAGGCGATCAACCGGAGGCAATCGTCGCGTTGTCTCGCGGGGTGGAACGGGGGCTTCGCGAACAAGTGCTTCTGGGGGTGACCGGCTCGGGCAAGACTTTTACCATGGCTAACGTCATTCGTGACGTCAATCTGCCGACTTTGGTGATTGCGCCTAACAAAACGCTTGCGGCACAACTGGCCGGCGAGCTCAAAGTGTTTTTTCCTCATAATGCCGTGGAGTATTTTGTCAGCTATTATGATTACTATCAACCGGAGGCTTACATTCCACAGACCGATCTTTACATTGAAAAAGACGCGCAAATTAATGACGAAATTGATAAACTCCGTCATTCGGCCACCTCGTCTTTACTTGAGAGGTCCGACGTGATTATTGTGGCTAGTGTCTCATGTATTTACGGATTGGGTTCTCCTGAAGATTACCGTGATTTGGTGTTGTCGCTTCGTGTTGGAATGGAGCGTGATCGGCAGACGATTTTGCGAAAACTTGTGGATATCCAATATGACCGCAACGATGCCAATTTTGTGCGGGGTAAGTTTCGAGTTCATGGGGATGTTATCGAGGTGTTTCCTGCCAACCAAAGTGAACAAGCAATACGTATTGAACTCTTCGGCGATGAGATAGAGCGTATTCGTGAGTTTGACGCTCTTACCGGAGAGATCCTAGGGGAACGCGAACATGTGGCAATTTACCCGGCTTCCCATTATGTCATGGGCAAAGATCGCCGGGGACCGGCATTGCAAACTATCCGTGCCGAATTGCAAGAGCGCTTAAAGACCTTGCGTGAACTCGGAAAAGATCTGGAAGCCCAACGTTTGCAGCAGCGTACCGAATACGATTTGGAAATGTTGGAAGAGGTAGGATTTTGCTCCGGGATTGAAAATTATTCCCGTCATTTTACCGGCAAAAAGCCCGGGGAACCTCCATATACCTTGCTTGATTATTTTCCTGAAAGGTTTCTGACCATTATCGACGAATCCCATGTGGCGGTGCCGCAAATTCACGGCATGCATGCTGGTGACCGTTCGCGCAAGGAGAGTTTGGTCGACCATGGTTTTCGTTTACCATCGGCTTTTGACAACCGTCCTTTGACATTTGACGAGTTTCACGCCCACTTGTCTCATGTCGTTTATGTCTCAGCGACTCCCGGGTCCTATGAACGAAAAGCAGCACAGCAAATTGTGGAGCAAATCGTGCGGCCGACCGGATTGCTGGATCCGGAAATTACCGTAAAGCCAACCAAGGGACAAATTGATGATTTGCTGGCCGAAATTCGGGCACGCACCCAAAAACAGCAGCGGGTGCTGGTGACCACCTTGACGAAACGAATGGCGGAAGATCTTACTGAATTTTTTAGGGAACATGGGGTTCGGGTGCGATATCTGCATTCTGACATTGATACCTTAGAGCGTATGGCCATCATCCGAGATTTGCGGTTGGGCGAGTTTGATGTGCTGGTCGGTATTAACCTATTGAGGGAAGGGCTAGATCTGCCTGAGGTGGGACTGGTGGCGATTTTGGATGCGGACAAAGAGGGGTATTTGCGCTCGACCACATCTTTGGTGCAAACTATCGGACGGGCAGCACGTAACTTGGAAGGCACTGTGATCATGTATGCAGACAAGATTACGGATTCGATGAGACAAGCTATCTCAGAGACGGATCGCAGGCGCGAAATTCAACGCCAATTTAATCTAGACCATCACATTACACCGCAGGGGGTTTCCAAAGCGGTTCGAGAAATAATCCAAGCGACTAAGGCGACTCAGGAGCAATCAGTGGAAAAACCGATTCGTGATATGACGGCTCGGGAACGTATTCAAATGGCCAATCAATTGCGTAAAGAAATGAAAGAGGCCAGTCGCAACTGGGAATTTGAGCGGGCGGCCGTACTGCGGGATTTGTTGATGGAACTTGAAAAAGAGCGACCGATTAAGGCCGTGGCGGGAGGCTCCAGAAAGTCTCATGGCTAGCCAATGGATTCGGGTGCGGGGCGCTCGTCAGCATAACTTAAAAAATATCAATGTGGACATTCCTCGAGATCGATTGGTAGTAATTACCGGCGTGTCGGGTTCGGGAAAATCTTCATTAGCGTTTGATACCATTTACGCCGAGGGCCAGCGGCGGTATGTGGAATCGCTCTCCAGCTATGCCCGCCAATTTCTCGGTCAGATGGATAAACCCGACGTGGATGCCATTGAAGGGTTGTCACCGGCTATTTCCATTGATCAAAAAACCACGAGCCACAATCCTCGAAGCACGGTGGGTACCGTGACCGAGATTTATGACTACCTAAGGTTGTTGTATGCCAGGGTGGGGCAACCGCATTGTCCCGTCTGCGGTCGTGAGGTGTCGCAACAAACCATCGATCAAATGGTGGACCATATCATGGCACTGCCTGAAGGAACGCGGCTTGAAGTGCGGGCTCCCTTGGTGCGTGGCCGTAAAGGAACCCATGACAAGGTGTTGGCCGATATCCGTCGGCAGGGATACACCAGGGCACGCGTTGATGGTGCTACGGTGGAACTGGAATCACCGCCGGCATTGAATAAAAATCAAAAACATAGCATCGCGGTGGTAGTTGATCGTCTTGTGTTGAAGCCGACAATCGGCTCGCGATTGGCCGAGTCTTTGGAACACGCATTAGATTTATCAGGTGATGTTGTGGAAGTAGGTCCGCCAGACGGACCAGCCGAAGTGTTTGCTCGAGACCTGGCGTGCCCTCATTGTGGCGTCTCACTAGAGGAGCTATCGCCGCGGATGTTCAGTTTCAACGCCCCATATGGGGCGTGTCCGGCTTGTACCGGACTGGGGTTCAAATTGGAAGTAGATCCGGATCTGGTAATTCCCGATCCGACCCTTACTCTGCGGGAAGGTGCGGTAGCACCGTTTACCCGTGGCAGTTCGCGATTTTATCCCGATTTGCTGCAAACAGTGGCGAAAATTGCTAATATACCGGTCGATCGTCCGTATCATTTGTTGTCAGATGAGGCTCAGCAAATTGTTCTGTATGGATATCCTGACCCAGTGCCATTTTCTTTTGAAAGCCATTACGGCAGCCATCACCAGCAGTTTCGCTATCATGGCGCAATACCCATTTTAGAGCGTCGTTATCGGGAAGCGGGCTCGGAATCGGCCAAAGCCGAAGTCGAAGAGTATATGACATCGAAACCGTGTGCGATTTGTCACGGACAACGTCTTAAACCGGAAGTGTTAGCGGTAACGGTGGGCGACTTATCAATTGCTGCCGCAACTGACCTTTCTATTGTAAAGGCACGGCAATTTTTTGAGACACTGGTGTTGAATACCCGGCAGCACGTCATCGGATCTCCCATTTTGAAAGAAGTGCTGGAACGGCTAAATTTCTTGATTGACGTGGGATTAGGATATCTGACACTGTCCCGGGCCGCCGGTTCCTTGTCGGGCGGGGAGGCCCAGCGAATT
>JAMCTO010000169.1:352-2599 GCA_023381095.1 Bacillota bacterium | reverse complement strand
CTCTACACCGCAGGGACAATTTGTGCGGTGACCGCAGAACCAGTGGGAATCGTTGCAGTTTGCATGGCGGCTTTGGGCAGTACTTCCCAAAATACGGTGGTCATGGCACTGCCCTGATTATTAGCGGTGGTGATGGTTCCTACCTGAAGGAGTTGTGAAGATTGGGCTCCGCCGAGTCCGATCCATTCAGCGATAGAACTTCCAGGCTGTGCCGCTTGGGTAAACCCAGGTGCCGCCCAGGATGCTTGAATACTTTGCTCCGAATTTCCCAGTTGTACCACCCCTGCCCAGTTGGACGAAGGAGAATCCACGGTGATCCCACTGCTTTGGCTGTTTTGGGACCCCGATGCAGGTGAAGTCGATGCGTTCGGAATGGTAATCGTTTGTGGAGGTTCGGAGGTCCATGGATTCCCAGGGTTCGAGCTTGAGGAGGAGCTAGACGGATTCCACTTGGTCTTCTTGATAATGAAAGAAGAGGGCGTGTGACCAGCCGCTAACGGGCTGGTTTGGGGCATCAAGCGCCCTGCCTCAAATGATCCAGCGGCAATGACAGCCACACCCAACAAGCTTAGAATTCGCTTTCCTGTAGACATCGCGTCATCACGTCCTTTTTTATACTGTACTGCTATTACATCGCTCAGATGTTGCCAAATCGTTACGAATTTCCCTAATCCACGAGAATTCAGCGCGTTCTCAGGTTTTCATTGCGGATGGTATGTGTCTAAAGGAAACACTATATCCAAAACAGCACAAAAACCGGGAAAAATATATTTACTAAAGGAATATCCTATAGTAATATACAATTTGAGGTGAATAGAGTGATTGGCCATTACCTTCGAGTGCAGGATGCCGCAGAACTTTTAGGGGTGTCACCAGTAACCGTGCGGTGGTATTCGCAACAGGGTTGGTTGCCGACCTATCGTGTCGGCAGGGGACGAGTAAGCCACCGCCGGTTCAAATACGGGGATGTCACAGCCGTAGCCAGGCGAACTGGCCGATTTATTCCCGACGAGCCTCGATGGGATCAGGCATCTGACATCAGTCTGGAGATGGCGGCTCAATACTTGGGATTATCATCTCGTTATCTAGTGGATTCTGGGTGGCTAGAACCCGGTGTCCGGATGAAATGGAGTGACTTGAGCAATCTCGAGTGTCGCATTTATCCGGAACCGGATGGGGCCTGGAACGATAAAAACGGGGAGAGGGGATTACCAATGTTAGGAAATGCAGAAGAGCAACATTGTGGTTGCGGCGGACATGGCGGACATGGTTCTCACGGCGGTATGAGAGGGCGCATGCAAGGGCGAAGAGGACCAGGCTGGGAGCAGTCTGAAGTACCGAGTCAGGAAGCTAGTTTGTTGGCCTTACGGCGTGCGAAACGCCATCTGGAAGCCAAAAAAGCAGATTTGGAGGATCAAATTCAGGACTTGGAACAGCGCATTGCCAAGCACCCTGACAACGGCCAATGACAAAGAACCAGCCGAGAATGAGAACCATTTCCGGCTGGATTTTTATGCCTTCGGCACATTGCTTCCTATTGGTGTTTTGGGGTTGATTTCAATAGCCGGGGTTTGCAAAGTGCTTGCAGGGGAAGCGGAACGGCCGCTATAGATGCCGAGGCTATAGGCTACAATGCTTGAGATGATGGCAGCTGATGCGGCTGACAAGTCATGCAAAATAGCCAAAATTACGATCGAGACGATTCCCACGATGCCAATGGAAAAATGCAGCAGAAACCAATTGAAATGTAGGGGCGGATCCTTGATGATCCTTGCTGTCAGTATTAAGGTGCCGGCGATCACTAGCAGTGCGACGACTAATAAACCTATGACCACGATATTCATGGCTCGGGCTCCTTTTTCCATTATCCTATGCAGGTGACGGTTACAGGTTCAAGGAAACGGAACCAAGGTTTATCGGGATCTTGCCAAACAAGCCGATTTTGTAAGGCAGGTACGGACTCACCTTTCTGAAGGACAGGAAAGACATCCGCTTAATACATTTTTAAGTGAACCACAAATGTGGCCAGCTTTTCGAAAGTGGGCAGTCCTAGCGGCCATACGCAAACATACATAAACGGTTAAGTCAGGAAAGAGTCTCTGAGTGGAGGGAACTCTGCTATAACGAGGGAAAATCGGGGCACTCGGGGGGGAATGGTGCGGTGACGTTGGTCCAATGGCAAGACCGATTCGGGACCGAGGAGGCCTGTCAAGATTACCTCTATCAGGAGCGATGGCCTCACGGATT
>JAMCTO010000169.1:0-342 GCA_023381095.1 Bacillota bacterium | reverse complement strand
GTCAGGGCACCAAGTGCGGGAAGGTTCACCGGTCCGGACGGACCGGCACTTTGTATGAATGCAGTGCGTGTGGACATCAAGATTCGATCACGGCCGGCACGATTTTTCATCGTACCAAAGTCTCCTTGCGGGTGTGGTTTTTAGCCATTTTCCTGATGGCGGTC
Organism: Bacillota bacterium; assembly: GCA_023381095.1. GTDB lineage: Bacteria > Bacillota > Sulfobacillia > Sulfobacillales > Sulfobacillaceae > Sulfobacillus_C. The sequence goes on along the minus strand of JAMCTO010000169.1, from coordinate 178 downwards.
GATAAAGGAGGCAAATCGGCGCTCGCGCTCAGCCGAGAACTGGGGTTACGGTATGCCACCGCCTGGTGATTGCCTCATAAGATTCAGTGGGCGATGACCGATCGCAATGCCCAGTACCAGTTGGGCGGATTGGTAGAGCTCGACGACGCCTATTTTGGCGGCCGTCAGTCATGGTGCG
>JAMCTO010000168.1 GCA_023381095.1 Bacillota bacterium | reverse complement strand
AATTGCGCTCATGGGGGCTCTACCGGGATGATATGCACTCGCCCAGCTTGTTGGTGCTCTAGCGCAGCTTCTCGGGGAACAATTGAGACCCCGAGTCCAGAGGCCACAAAACCGATCACGGCGCCCAATGTTGAAGCTTCGGCAGCTGGCTTGGGGTCAAACCCGGCTGATTGGCACAACGCCTTGACAGTACGGGTTAAACCGAAGCCAGAACGGAATAATATCCACGGGTGGTTCTTAAAATCTTGCAGCCTACACGACACTTTGTTTGACGGCTGGGAATTGCCAATGATCACCAAATCTTCCCGCCATAGCGGTGCAATGTCCACACGGCTTCCCAATACGGGTAGTGACATAATGGCTAAATCTACTTCGTTGTTGTGCAGAAGCGACACCAGCTCTCGGGAACCCTCTTCGACGACCGATACTTGCACCTTTGGATATCGACGATGGAACTCGTGATATATAGGTGGAAAGTGATATGTCGATACGGGTGACACCGGACTCAATCCTAGTGTGACTGATCCCTCAACTACCTTATTGAGTTGTTGAATACGCACGGGTATCGCCCGAACCATTTGAATTATGGGCAGTGCATCACTTATGACTAGCCTGCCTGCTTCGGTCAGATCCATTCCGCGACTCTTCCGCTGTACGAGATTAACTCCAAGCTCTTTCTCCAGCAACTGAATCTGATGAGTGACGGTAGGTTGGGTCAATCCGAAGAAGTCGGCGGTGGAGGACACCGACCCCCGATCAGCAATGCTGACAAGCAATTCCAGTTGATGCAGTGTCATTTCGTGCCCTCCTTCTTGCGTTTGCCGACGTAATTTGTGATCACACAAGATGGGATTAAATCACGGTCGCGAGGCGCCCGTCTCGGCATGGAACAATCAAGGCCACCAGCTGGCTAATACCCATTCTGTCAGCCGGCGATGGCCGATGTCATGGATTGTCGCGTAAGGGTCAGGCTTCTTCGTTCTGAGCAAATTCATAGCCGTAGCGGCCTTTTACACATAACATGCCGTGGGTGACCGGATGATCCATGGGCGAAGTCACTTTTACGATACGGTTGTCCAGCACCTGCAAGCTTAATTCACACCCAACTCCGCAATAGGAGCAGATGGTTTCCGTTGTGGTGATGTGATCCTCGTGCCATTGACCCTGGCGTCGTAACATCCATTCGGTTTTGCCAATTAGAGCCCCTGTAGGGCATACGGCGACACAATTTCCGCAAAAAACACAATCCGATTCGGGAAGTTCCCGCCCAAATCCTGCGTCAATGTGCGCTCCAAATCCCCGACCCGCTACTGAGATTGCAAAAGTGTTCTGAGCGTCTTCGCCACACGCCTCGACGCATCGGTAACACAATATACACTTGGACAGGTCTCGAATGTAGAGGTTGTTGTCATTTTGAATTGGTTGTTCCCATGTGTCGCCTCCTGCGAACCGATTTTTATTCGCACCCGAAATAACTGCGAGGTGCTGCAAATCGGGGGCTAGGTCGGCATTGGATGTGGATAGCAACAATTCTGCCACTATTTTTCTTGAATTGATTACCCGGTCACTCATGGTTTGGATCTCCATGCCATCTTCGGCTAAGCGAGAGCAGGACGCGACCAAAGCGCGGGATCCCTTTACTTCTACAACACAAGCACGACAGGCATTTGCAGGTGCCAGATTTTGGTGCCAACACAAAGTGGGAACCGCGTGCTGAACAATATCGCAAGCCGCTCGCAGTGTGGTGCCCTGAGCCACGGTTACGGTCATTCCATCGATGATTAGTGTTATGTCATCTGCCATCCGAATCACCTCTCGCCTTTTGGTTAAACGCTTTGCCAGTTTTGCCGGTCTAAAATTGACAACAGGGCAGTAGATGCTGTCTGCCCGAGTCCACAGATAGAGGCATCGTGCATGGCACGTGCCAATTCGCGTAAATCTTGAACGCGAGAGTATAGCCCTCCTTGATCCAGGATCTCGACAATGCGTACAGTACCGATTCGACAGGGGACGCACTGCCCGCACGCCTCATCAGCAAAGAAGTGTGCCAACTTGCGCAAAACCCAACTAAGGTCCACCGAATCGTCGAACACCATTATCGCGCCGGAACCGATACTAGCACCAAAGGCGCCCAATGATTTGTAATCCAGCACGGTCGCATTAATCTCGTCGGGGACTAAAAACGTTCCTGCGGCCCCTCCCAACAGAATGGCTTGAAGCCGGCCGCTTCCCGTTATGCCACCTCCCAAGTCAGGGCTGGTGATAATGTCGGCCATGGGAAATCCAAACGGAACCTCATACACCCCGGGGATTTTCACGTGTCCACTTACCGACACCAGTTTGGTTCCCGGTGTCTCGGGACTGCCACATTGCTTGAACCATTCAACATCATGTGCAAATACTAAAGCTACATTAGCCAAGGTCTCTACATTTTGAATCAAGGTCGGGGCTCCCCATAGGCCTTTACTGGTGGGAAACGGGGGTTTTACGCGCGGCTCGGCTCGCTTGCCCTCAATGCTGTTAAGAAGAGCCGTTTCCTCACCAGCGATATACGCTCCGGCCCCCCGGCGGATCTCCACATCCACTGCATTAGGCCCTACCCAGCCACAATCGGCCAAGGTTTGCAACGCATTGACCAGCTCCTCTTCAATTTGCCGATATTCGCCTCGAATATAGCAATAAGCCTTTTTGGCTCCCACAGCATGGGCAGCAATCAGCATGCCTACTAATGGCCCTAGGGGATCTTGCTCTAGCAACGCACGATCTTTAAATGTGCCCAACTCACTTTCGTCCGCGTTCATCACCACGTACCGCTTGT
>JAMCTO010000167.1 GCA_023381095.1 Bacillota bacterium | reverse complement strand
ACTAATTTTTGATGGATTAACCAAATGCTGGCCAGAAAGGCAAGGGCTGACACCGCCAGAGCGCCTCGCCGAACCCACCGGAGGGGCTCCACAGAGAAACTGGTCACCCCATCTAAGGAAAACCGCCACATCTTATACCAAGGATATTTGCTTTTGCCAGCCGAGCGCGGAGCACGCTCATAGGGTATTCCGATTTGCCGGAATCCCACCCATGACACCATACCACGGATAAATCGGTGTTGTTCCGGCATACTGTTCAAAAGATCCACCACCCGACGCGAAATTAGTCGAAAATCCCCGACATCGGCAGGAATGTCTACCTCGCTAAGGTGGCGGAGAAACCGATAAAACAGATACGCTGTGCCCCGTTTCACGATGCTTTCACCCGCCCGGTGTGTTCGAACGCCATACACCACGTCGTACCCTTCCCGCCACTTTTCCAGAAACTGCGGAATGATTTCCGGTGGGTCCTGCAAATCGGCATCCATGAGGATGACGGCATCCCCTCGGGCGTAGCGCATGCCCGCGCTCACGGCTTGTTGATGCCCAAAGTTCCGGGAGAGCGACACGACCTTCACGGCGGGGTCTTGGGCTGCCAGTGCTGCTAGATACTCCCCGGACCGGTCATCAGACCCATCGTCCACAAAAACTATTTCGTGGGGAATTTTGGTTAGGACTTGATGAATACGGCGATATGTCTCGTGTAAGACGTGCTCTTCATTAAAAACAGGAATGACAATGCTAATATAGCGGGAAGTCATAGTTATCCTCTCCTAATGTGTCACCTTTACCGATTTTGGCGCGAGCACACTGATTGACAGCTGATAGACATTCACGGTTTGATCCCCTGGTGACCAAATCCTCACCTCAATGGCGTTGTACGCAGAGGCGGACCTTTGTGTTACGCGAAAGGGCCCCCAGCCTCGAAACGTGTTACTCGGATACTGATGTTGATTCTCGAAATCCAAGGAAGCAGTGACTCTCCCACTGCTCAAAGATATGGTCTTGCGTGTCAACAGGCGATCCGCCGTGCTGTTCCAGACTTCAATGTTAATCGGTCCGGTCGTGGCCACCACTGCTGAAACCTGGTATCGACCGGGTTTCAGTCTCCAATATGCTTGGTCTGTCACATATCCCGGCTTGTATCCGGCCGCCATGTGCCAATCTGAAACCAGTCCTGTGGTAACAGGTGTGCCTGTCGCCGTACCGAGTGCCCAACCCGGAACCACCGAAGCAGGGGGGAAGGACAACCCCGACTGCCCTCCCCTGACGTCCTGGAAGACCCAAATCCCGTCTTGATGCTTGATCAGCGTAACATGCGGGTTCTGACTTAAAAAGGCAATGCGCGACAAAATAACATTAACCGGCAAAACATTTGTGCCTTGATAAGGAGAAAGGATAATATCCGTGATGGGTGCCTTTAAGGGGAGAGAACCATAATCAAATGGATAAATCCAATGGCGATTTGAAAAGCGACCCATGATTCCTTGCGATGCAATCACTTCATGGTTCTTAGGAATCGTTTGCTCCACTCGGCTCAATACGCTTGCTACAGGTGTCGAAACGGACACCCAGTGGTGTGGCCACCGAGGAATCCATATCATGGCCCATCCTAAGGTATTCAGCACAACAATGCCGATAACAACCATACCGATTCTTGGCCGCCCTTTAAGAATCTTACCGAGCCAATACACTGTTCCAAGGCTCATAAGTGCGTATACCGGTAGAAGTTGCGCGAAATCCGTGGTAAAGGTTTGTGCTTTAGCCAAAAAACCTTGTGCGCCAGCAATTAACGGGATACCTAGCCCCCAGGGGCTAAATAGGCCGATAAAGCCAGATGGCCCCACGTTGGCCCATAGGTTCATGCGCCGGTGCCATAGGAGAGAAAGCCAACGTCCGGGATGAAATAGAACTCCGGCTACGAGATTACCCACGGTCAAAGGAGCATGAGAGCCCACAATGTAAGAATACGGGCCGAGAAAACCCACATTGGTAGATTGCGACGGACTATGACTGGCAATCAGATGTCCGGGCACAGAGCCCGAATGAGACTTGAGCGTGACTGCAAATATTACGAGAAATGCCAATCCAATCGCAGCAATAACAAAACTGTGATACCGTCGCCCTTTAGGACCAAGAACGAATACGGTTATGGCCAGACCAAGGACGTAAGTCGCCACTACGTCTCCCCCAAGAGTCGTCAGGGCCGCCCACACGTAAGTCCAAATAGCTCGGTTTTTTACAAATTGGTACAATGCCAGAACACTCGTCAAGAGTCCTAGGGAATACGGATGGAAGTCAAACGCCGTGCCCCAATACGTCCACGGATTAGCTACTAAGAGCGTAACAAGACAAAGATTGAGAACGGCGGTTAGCCGTTTGGAATACCCGGCTCGCTCCCATAAAATTTGAGCGATCTGCCACACCATCACTTCGGCGCCTACGCAAGCTCCATCTTGAATCCACAAGAGGGTCACTGCATGGGGCCATATCCAGTACAGTGGCGCAAGGAGCCACATGATCAGGGAAAAGTGGTCTTGCCAAAAATACTGGACCCGAAATGCCGTTTCAGGCGGATTCAGCTGTCCATGCGCGATTAGGTACCATGCTTGATAATACGCTGAAAAGTCCTGCGTTAAGGCAAAGTGGTTGGCTTGGTACCATGAAAAGATCAACAGCGCAATCAATTGCATTCCCAATAGCCCAAGCACCAACGACCGGTTACGAGTTAATAGTCGCATAAACGCGAGCCGTGACTGCGAAAGAGAGGACTGATCAAATGCGACAGGACGGGTTTCAAGAGCAGGTGGTTTCACGACGACGTCCTCCCCGAAATGCCAAATCTCACGGGCACGATTTGTGAATATCCATAGGGATAGTAGTCTTGATTGTTCACTAAATTGGCCTCAAAAAAGACGGGGTCTATTTCCGAATGCAAGTCGCGCACCACAAACTGTGCTTGCCCCTGAGCATTGGTCGTGGCCGACACGGGAGTGGCTCCTGCATTGCTGCCGTTAATAATCGCTTCGCCATATTGCAACCCACGTTGGGCATAGACAATCTGGCCCAAGTAAATGGGAGTCCCGGAGACATGCACCGGTTGGTCCATGCGGTTAAGAATTTGTGCGCGTAACGTGACCGGACTCCCGTACGGAACCGGATGGTTGATGGCATCCGGAACCAGGGCCACGTGCCACGTGGTCGGCAGATAGGTGGCGGTATGACTAATCGTCTTCGTTCCGGCTGTGAAGGCCACCATTTGAAAGCCGCCACTCAGCGCAGGTTGAGCATAAAAATTGGGCGCTGCTAGGGTATAATCGGCGGTTTGATGGGGTCTTAACGTGGTCGGACCGGCAATGCGAGTCCAAAAGGCGGTAAAGGTGCCGCTCATGTCGGCCGTAAAATGCGGATGAATGGAACGATTGGTTCTGTTGGTCACGGTTGTTACGACCTGGTCCACCGTCGCAAGTTGGCCTGTGGTGTGGACGCCCACCAAGGACATCGCCAAAGGACTGGGAGTGCCTAATGCGGCGTCAGACACTCAATGTGACTCTTCTGAGCCAGCCACTGTTCTATGGCGGGTTTTTAGCTTACGGGGTTAGTGCCATAATTTGGCTCAAAGTATTGGCCAAGCTGCCGTTGGTGGTCGCTTATCCCTTGGTCAGTCTTAACTTCGTCTTCGTGGCCTTGGGCGCCGCTCTTTTTCTCCATGAACGGGTGTCGTGGCAAATGCTGATTGGGTTTGCCCTCATCTTTAGTGGCATTATTGTCATTGCCAAAGGGTAAGGAGGATGTACCATATGCTTAATGGAAAGAAAGTCGTCGTCGTGTTACCAGCCTATAATGCCGAAACCACGCTGCGTCGTACGGTTCAAGAGATTGACCGTACGGTCGTTGACGAAGTGCTGTTGGTTGACGACCATAGTTCCGATGGAACTTTGACAGAAGCGCAGAAATTAGGAATCCCGACCATTCATCATGATACCAATCGCGGATACGGCGGAAATCAAAAGACGTGTTATCAGACCGCCT
>JAMCTO010000166.1 GCA_023381095.1 Bacillota bacterium | reverse complement strand
ACTGGCGAGCGGGTGGTTTAAGTCCCGGGATATGCCGCCGGTAGCATCTTTGACGTTTCATGAATGGTGGCAAAAGACGCGAGAAAAGGGGCACTAATCATGACGGAAAGTCAAACAGAAATCCTTCGCAATCAATTTCAACGTCACTTCGAGGCGCTCGGCGGACACGTGTTTTACGCAGCAGATTCAGAGTTGCCCATAGCGCTAGCATCGGCATACCAAGCGATGGTGGACCGGTACCTCCCGGATAGCCCTTTGCAAGTGGTTTATTGGCTGAACTCGGACGTATCGGCATTGAATCTAGAGGAAATATTGGGAGGGATTCGAAGGACGCGGTGTATGTCCTGGCCCCAAGGGGGCAGTCAACAGGCGATTCAAGGACGGTGGCAGGAACTTTTAGCAGCGAGTCAGGTGGGCATTACGGGCGCGGCCTGGGCCGCGGCCGATACAGGCACCGTGGCACTTTGTGCATCGCCATCTACAGGGCTGTTGCCTAGCCTGTTGATGCCGGTACATATCATGCTGCTAAACCAAAACCAAATACAACCGTCTGTCAGCGAGGGATTGAAAAGGTTGTACCAAGACAGCCGGAAAGAGGGACGCATGCCTCCGTTGGTAAAGCTGATAACCGGGCCCAGCATGACTGCTGATATCGAGGGCCAACTGGTAATCGGGGTGCATGGTCCCGGGGCCATTGGCGTGGTTGTGTACGATTAGTTCAGAAGGGGTTTGATTTGATGCCTAATGACGAGTGATGTTACTCCACATGAGTTCCGTATTGTAAAGTGATGCTTTATATGAGCTGTTTGCATCGTTCTACGATTTGCCTGCACTCCTCCGGGATTCCCGTTTGCAGGTGGCGTGATCCGAGACGGTATGGCAGAGGCAGAACAGGCAGAGATTTTCACTCATCCCCAGACAACTCAGGTTAAATGCGGCGGTTGGGAGGAAAAAGGCGAAAAATGCGGCGATTTGGGCACGCTATAGCCCACGTTAACCCGTATAATCCGAGCGATTTTAAGGTCCGATCTGTGTCACCTGAGCTAACCGATCATGTATGTAGCAAGAACTATAAACAGCAATGGTCGTATTTGGCAATAAATAATCAACATGTTGATACTCGGACAGGAGAAAACATGATGAGTCAGGCGCGATGGTCACGACGAAAGAAACTGATGGGTGCAGTAACAGTCGGCATTATGCTCTCGAGTTGCGGAACACAGGCCATAAACACACCACGGTGGGTCGGAGTGGGTGGATGGTCATTAAACGCCGTTGTCTCTCCCGCTAAGCCTCAGATCCATGCGATGTATTCCATTTTTGGCAATAATGTGCCTTCGCTGGCCATTTCTCACCTGGATTTAGGCCGAGATTCGAATCTGACACTGACAAACGTTTCAATGTCCCTCGTGCATTGGCCGCACAACACCGAGGAATATCGATTGCAATGGGCGATGAGAGCGAAAAAAAGTCTGTCGCACCCACTTTTCTTAACCGTACAATCCTCGCATTGGACACATACGTTTGCCTGGGGTACGGCGAGGATTCATGTCCTCCCCCAATCGCAAACTGTGCTGAATCCGGTCGAGGGGACGGGTGGAACCCAAGGCGCGTTTTTGCTCCATCATCTGTATGCTGAAGTGTTACAAAATAATCGGACGCAACCGGTCATTCTCAAGGGGTTGGTTCAAGCAGGGCACTACAGGTTGGCACGTCCAAAGGCCATGCTGGGTCAGATGTTGCCGCACAACAACACCATTCCACAACAAGCTCAGCCACTGAAGAATTTTGTCGTGCCGCCCAATCACAAGGTGGTCATTTATGATTGGTTTACCGTGTCCCACAAGACGGCCACCAATCTGTTATTTAAACCCGCCTTGACAGTACAAAGTGGTCAGCAGATCACAGTGGAGCCTTTAGCCACGACCGAATGGTTAACAACATTTATTCCGTATCCCAATGTGAGGGTGCATGCTCCCAATGTGTCATTTGCGCCGCGGTTAAAAAAGAAGTAGAAAATATGATTGCCTCCCATTTATTCGTCTCGATCACTTCTCACACCAATTAAGATGCGTACCACGTTGGATTCACCTCCTGGCGCTCAGTATAATCCCGTTGTCGCGCGCCCGGATCGTTTAGGCCGGGTGCAAAGCCATGTGTTGGTCATTTCGCCGCAACTCTGGTGCATGGGTTGTAACGTTTGGGCCTATCAACCGTGGTACCAGGGATAAATGGTGATAGGCCCAGTCGTGCCATTATTGACTGATATTCAGTCGGTTAACCCAACGTTCGGTATCGGCAAAAAGTTCTTCTAAAAAGTCGCTGGGTTCCCAAGCCAGGGTGAGCATCGAGTCTTTTAAACGTTGGCCAATAGCTTCCATAACCCGGAACAAATCATTACGCAAGGATAGGAGTTGCATCTTATGGTCGGAAGTCATGGTAGGAATGCGCTTTTCGAGGTAGCGTTCGGAAAACGCCTGGTGACGTGCCTCATCTTGAAGGGTACGGCGCGCCAGCCGACCTATCAGAGTATCCGGAAATCGATCGTGAAGTCCACCATAGAAGTGTTTGGCAAACAAATCACTAATTAAAATACCCCAGATCCATTCCGTCGAATCTTTATGGCTCAGTAAACGGGCGTGATAGCGAAACATTTCTGGGATGCGGTGGCGAGATGCCGGCTCTTCTTGAAAAATCCGATAGAGTTGGTGTAAGTTCCGAAAGTGCCGTCCTTCGTCCAAACCCATGCTGCTTAGATAAAGCGCTTCTTCATGAAATCCATGGTTCAACATATCCGGGAGCACGGCACTGATTCCATACATGGCGGTTTGTTCGCCAAGGTACACCGGTGTGAGAATTTGGGCGACAGCATGTCGTTTTTCGGATGAGATGCGATCTGCATCCCCCCAATCGATGGCGTCCGGCGTCCATTGCCCTAATGTTCCCTTATCAAAGAGCCGTAAGAGCTGCTCGTCGGTTAATTCGGGATTCACCCGTATCACACCCATTCACTCCTTTGATTGGAATACCGAATAGTATGGATAGTCCAGTTACAATCTGTCTTGGCCCGAATGTCGCTAAAGGTGTAGCCTGTTTGACCTATTTTTCGTTTATTAGGCTCCACTGTGATCTGCT
>JAMCTO010000165.1:3058-3494 GCA_023381095.1 Bacillota bacterium | reverse complement strand
CTTGATTCGCATCGACCGAGGACTTCCCCATGATGATGCGGAACGCATCGTGACCGTTGTTCGTAGCAGGGCTGATTGGTCTGGCCATTTCTCTGTCGTGGACGATGAACGGATCCGCATGCGGCCGTTGCCCCGCAAAAACCTTTAAGGAACCCCTTTGTCCGGCCTTCCTTCTCGAATGCCGCGGTACAGAGAAAATCGGGATGCAACCGCGGTCACTTCCCGATTTCCTGAACGTCCATCCAAAACAGTCCTGTTAGTGGTCCGCTAACACTTCGAATAGCCACATGACGTGCAATGCTGGCATCCTTCTTCGTAGACCAATGTTGGCGCTTCACACTGTGGGCTTGCCCGCTAGGACTTCCGGATCAACGGTGATTCGCTCTTTCCAGTTCACATCGCTCACCTGATTTCTCATGAAATCTCGATCATGCTT
>JAMCTO010000165.1:2374-3048 GCA_023381095.1 Bacillota bacterium | reverse complement strand
GAGGCCATACGCCAACACGGTACGCGAAATGTTACCATTTTAACGCAAGCCCCAACCGGAACCGTTGGCACAATGGTGGGCACCAGCACAGGTATTGAGCCATTTGCGACGAGCGTAACGGCAAAGTAAATGTGGCGGCCACCTCATTGTGCGACGCTTCGTTCAGATAGCCTTCGAGCAATTGGCCAATCGCATCGACTACGCTTAAAACCCTCCCGGATCCAAAGCCCATTTGATTGGCACCTCCGATGCCTTTAAGCTGTTCCGCTACTAATTCTAACCGTCTTCTTGGGGTCAGGTCCCCGTGAGAACGCAGGTAGAGGCTTATAACTCGTCCCAGAGATTCCATAAAAGACTGTACTTCGGATCCGGCCCGTCCTAAAAGCATAAAGACTTCAAAAGGATTGCCATCGACCTCGTTGATGACGACCCGCGCAGTGCCTGCCGGTGTTTCCTTGCGAAACGTATGACCATTGACCGTCGCGGGCACTGGATACACTTCTACCGCGGGAGACTCTTGGTGGGATGGCGACGGCTCCGCCTCTTCACTGGTCAAATGTAGAACTTGTTCTTCACGGCTTTGGTCACGATAAATGGTAACTCCCTTGCATCCAAGGTCGTAAGCTAGTTCATACAGTTTGGCGGTATCCTCGACTGTGTAGGTACTGGTGGCC
>JAMCTO010000165.1:0-2364 GCA_023381095.1 Bacillota bacterium | reverse complement strand
TTGACGATAGTACGTCAATGCATAAAATGGCTCAATACCTGTGCTGGTGCCCACCATTGTGCCAACGGTTCCGGTTGGGGCTTGCGTTAAAATGGTAACATTTCGCGTACCGTGTTGGCGTATGGCCTCGCGAACGTCTTCCGGCATGCGTTGTATAAACCCGCTTTGAAGGTATTTTTCCGCATCAAAGGCCGGGAAAGCCCCCTTTTCCTGGGCGAGCTCCACATCGTAAAGATAAGCTTCTCGGGCCATAAACGCATAAAGTTTGTCAATGAATTTAATTGATTCCTGACTCCCATACCTAAGTCCAAGGCGAATTAATAATTCGCCTAATCCCATAGTGCCCAGTCCAATCCTTCGTTCTTTCTGTTGGTTTTGATAATTTTGATCAAAGAAATATGGGGTAGCGTCGACGATGTCGTCCAAAAATCGAGTTCCCATCCGGACCGTAACCTTTAATGCATCCCAATCAACGTCGCGGCGGACCTTATCATAAAATGCGGCCAGATTGATATGACCCAAAGTGCATACTCCCCATGCTGGCAACGGTTGTTCAGCACACGGATTAGTACTAATTAAGGGATTAAAATACCAGCTATTGGAATCTTTTTCATGCCTTTCGTCGAATACAATCCCCGGTTCGGCGGCTGCCCAGGCGCCTTCGATGATGGCTTGCCATATCTTGCGCGCCTTAACAGTTTCATAGACCACAACGGGTTTCCCGTGCTTCTTCCAGGTTTCCAAGTTGCCATCCCAAAGGGTGTCGTACTCGGGATCTGAAGTGTTGGGAAATACCAAATCCCATTCTCCGTCGGCTTTTACCGCAGTCATAAACTGATCCGATATGCGAACACTAATGTTGGCATTTTCCACCATCCCAGGGGTCTTCTTGACCTCAATAAAACGCCATAAATCGGGATGCCAGTCCTCGATCTGCAACATCAAAGCGCCACGTCTAGAGCCTCCTTGCTCTACCAAGCCGGTAGCCCTAGAATACAAGTCCATCCAGGATACGGCTCCTGAAGACCGCCCGTTCACCCCTCTGACCGCAGCTCGAGCCGGCCGCAGAGATGAAATATTGATACCCACGCCTCCGCCACGGCTCATGATCTCGATCATTTGGCCCAATGTTTCTACTATCCCGTCTCGGCTGTCTCGAGGGCTCGGTATGACGTAGCAATTAAAATATGTAAGTTGTTGATTGGTTCCAGCCCCTGCCCAAATCCGCCCACCGGGAATAAAGCGCAAGCCCGCTATTTCATCGGCAAAGCTTTCTTCTACCTGTATTCGTGATGATGCGGGTTCCACCGCAGCGACTCCACGCGCGATGCGAGATGCCACCTCAGTAATACTTGTCTCTAATGGGCGATCGCACTCCACCACACGTCGCTCAATCAACTCTCCTTTTTGCGGTCCGGTAATGAGTTCAATCGATAGATATTGTTCAGCCAATAGGGCTCGGACGATCCCGATGTCCTTCTTAGGCCACTTAGGATGAGATTCCACAAGGGCAATGGCCAAATCGCCCACTGCAAAACTTCGGCTGGCGTCTTTAACCGTGTATCGATCAAGAAATATTTTCCAACTCAATTCCGATGAAAATCCTGTGTTCAATTCCATAAGTGCCTCCTTGCACCTTGTCCCAACCGGCCAAACATTCCCATTTTCGAGTTGCTTGAATCAGTCGCTCCAACTCCTGGCGAAAGCCCTCAATATCGGTAAATTGCCGGTAAACAGAGGCAAACCGCACATACGCCACCTCGTCAAGTGCTTGCAATCTCTCCATAACCAACTCCCCAATTTGTCGTGTCGACACCTCGCGAGGATGACCATCTTTCAAAGCCCGCTCCACATCATCAACGAGACTTTCGACTTGTTCTAGAGCAATGGGTCTCTTTTCGCAGGCGGTCATAATGCCTTTGAGTATTTTTCCCCGATCGAACGCTTCCCGCTGGCCACTCTTTTTTATAATCCATAGGGGCAAATCCTCAATCCGTTCGTAAGAGGTAAACCGACGGTGACACGCCAAACATTCCCGCCGACGTCGGATTTCCTGCCCCTCGTGCGCTGGGCGAGAATCAAGCACCTTACTGTCTGGGTATTGGCAAAAGGGACATCTCACACATTTACCCCCCCATTATCTGGTGTAACTGCCATTATAAACTACTATATATAGTTACCAATAACCATAAGGCCTATTTTAGGAAATAAATTTTGTGCCGTGACCAACCCTTATTGGATATGCGTTTCGGGGTGCAAAGCGAGAATGATCACCCCGGCGATAATCATAGCGGCACCGACATCTTGAAGTGGGTGAAGACGAACATGAAGCCAAACCATTGCCGCTACCGTGGCAACCAAGGG
>JAMCTO010000164.1:5547-6623 GCA_023381095.1 Bacillota bacterium | reverse complement strand
CATTAGAGATGCCCTGGACACAGCGGGTCTTGCAATTGATACCGAAGCTCCTAATTATGCGCTGTCAGGGGGGATGAAACAGAAGTTGGCGTTGGCGGCGGATCTGGCGATGGATCCGCAGTTGCTGATTTTTGATGAACCGACAGCCAATCTTGACCCTGAGGCCACAAGTCAAGTGTTTGCCGAAATTGAGCAGTTGATTCGTAGTGGCCGTACTTTGCTGATCATCGAACACAAATTTGAAGCGTTGTTGGATGTTGTGCCATACTTGGTGCTTATTGACCGTCTGGGGCAAATACGCAGCACAGGACCCACTAAGGACGTTGTCCGCGCAGCACAGGACCCACTAAGGACGTTGTCCGCGATGAGTGGGACTGGCTCATGGCGGAAGGATTAATTCCCGAAGGCTTATCACCGGAATTTGATCGCAAAAGCTTAATTCATCAGCGTGAGGTAGGCGAGATTCACCCAGAGCAGCCTATATTGCAGGCCAGAAACGTTTCGTACACCTATGTTTCTAAACGACTGGGAAAACGTCTGAAAAAACAGGGACGATCTCCGTCTTATGCCTTGAGAGAGCTGTCGCTTGAGATATGCCCGGGAGAACTAGTAGCCATTGTTGGGCCCAATGGATCGGGCAAATCTACTCTCTTAAGTCTGTTGGCTGGATTGATCCAGCCAACTCAAGGAGTCATCACGCTTCCTCCGGTTCAGCCTGACATGGTAGTTCCGGTGGCCTTTGGATTTCAAAATCCCGAGCATCAATTTATCTTTGAGCGGGTTGCCGATGAGTTGGCGAACCGATTTGTGGACCAGGATATTCCTGACGATGTGCAACAATTGTTACGGGAGTTCGAGTTGCAAGGACAGGCGGATCAGAGCCCATTTGCCCTAAGTCAAGGCCAAAAACGCCGTCTATCGGTGGCGGTAATGGTGCGGGATCCTCATTTGGCATATTTGCTTGATGAACCGACATTTGGTCAGGATGCGCGTACCGAGCAATACATCATGACTCGTTTGACGGCCTTGAAAGAACAAGGAAAAGCAGTGGTGCTGACGACCCATGATATGGATCT
>JAMCTO010000164.1:0-5537 GCA_023381095.1 Bacillota bacterium | reverse complement strand
AATATCCTGGTCCACAAATCGGTTCGCCAACTCATCGGCAACCCGCTCAAAGATAAATTGATGCTCGGGTTGTGGTTTTGGTTGCGGGTGGCATGATTTTTGACGGTTCTCCGCAGGATCTTTTTTATCGCACCGATATCATGATTCAGGCCCACTTGATGGTGACGTCGGATTCCAACCATTCCGACGATAGGGTGAGCCAGACCCCCACGCTCAGTCATCGCTTTATTGAAGTAGACCGGCGCCAGGCCCAATCTCCGATTGGGCGACTTAACCCGGGGTGGAAACTCATTACCACAATTTTAGCCATGGGAATTGCCATGTTTGCCCGCCACATCGCCCAAGGCATAGCCCTGGGGTTGATCCCCCTGATGTTGCTTTGGGCCGGAGCCTGGCTTACCCCGTGGCAAATTATTAAACGAATGTCACCATTTGTGGTCTTTTTTGCGCTCTACACTTGGACCCTCACCGCGTATTCGCGGGTTGGTCCCCATACCCCGACATTCTGGTTTTTGTGGTATCGGTTGAGTTGGGTCGGTCTGGATAATGGCCTGGTATTAGCATTTCGCATGCTGGCATCAGTCGCATTTGGCATTCTCTATGTGTCGACCACTGATGTAACCCAATTGGTGGTGAGCCTGACCCAGAACTTCCGGGTGCCACCCCGATTTAGTTATGGAACTTTAGCAGGTATTCGCGTGTTTCCGCTCTTTGAGGAAGAATGGCGGAAGATCCGGCAAGCTCGTGCTCTGCGAGGGAAAGATATTCGTCGTTCGCGTGTGACCCGCATCGTCACTTACGCGCTGCCCTTAATGACGCAAGCCATTCGCATTGGCGAGAGAGTTGCCGTGGCCATGGAAAGTCGGGGGTTTACAGGATCCGCTGCCGAACGAGCGGGATCTCGTACCTATTATTTTGACACTCCGGTATCGGTGTGGGATTTTGTGTACTTGGCATTCATTGTTGTCCTTAGCGTGGCAATCTTACTCTGGATTCGGTAAGGCCTCTTCGATTTAACATGGAGCACGGCCCTTTCGACAAGAAAGAGCCGTGCTGCAATTGTGCCAAGCTTACTTGGATATCCACCAGTAGTTGGGATGAATGACATCGCCAATGGGATTGAACGTCGACACCACTCCATGGATGTTGTCGGCATGTACGTTAAACAGAGGTTCCCACGGCAGAAAAATTGCTCCGGGAAGCTGCTGGGCAGCATAGGCTTCATAGGCATAAAGCCGCTGGAGAATTTGAGCCTGCGTTCCTGGTTCGTAGGTTGCCTGGATCAAGGTGTCCATTTGCTGGCTACTGTAGCCACCAGAATTTTCGCCACCGCCGGTTCCAAATAATCCTCCGCCGCTAGGGTAAGGATTTCCATAGGTCCAACCGCCTAAATTTCCTTGGTCCCAGTCGATCATGGCCCACTTGTCGGCATTGCTTTGTCCATAGCTGACCACGGTATCGAATGGCTCCGATACCAAATTGGCAACAATGCCTTCTTGGGCCCAGTCTTGCTTAAGCAGTTCCACCATATCCGTGCCGCTTTGGCTGCCTGAGGCATAATCCAAAGTGAACTCCAACTTCACACCGTTCTTGGTCATGACTCCGTTAACTTCATGCCATCCGGCATTTTCTAGAATCTTCTTGCCGCGTGCGGGATTATACGCATAGGGTTGCTTCGCTAATGCTGGGTTCCAGAAAGATGTTTTCGGTTCCGGAGCCAAGGTCGAATCGTCGATAACCCCAAAACCATGAAAAATGTGCTGGATCATGCCTTCCTGGTCGACACCGAGTTGAAGCGCTTGGCGTACCGGCAACGTGTTGAATGCGGTTCCAATGCCGCTCGGGGCCGCAGGGTTCAGATTAATGTTCATATAATCAAAACCTAACGGATAGGCTACGGACATTTGGTCATGGGTTAATTGGCTGCGGGCATTAAGCAGGGAAACTCCCAAATAGCCTACATTTACCGTGCCGGTCTTAAGGGCAGCGAACTCTGAAGACGACGAAGTTTCATATTGAAAAACAACTTTGCTCAAATAGGATTTGTGCCCGTCATAATTCGGATTGGGCACAAAGTCCCAGTAGTTATTTGCTTGATAGGACGACAATTTATACGGTCCGTCCACCACGCCATAAACTGGGTTGAGAGGAGAATTGGCCACGGAGTTGATAAATGACATTTCTTGGCTCATGTTGTGCGGATATTTGTCCCAAACGGCTTTGGGAATCGGGATAATCTCGTCAAGGCCGTTGCGAATAAACCACTCAGGATTTCGGGGCTTGGTGGTCGTGACCACGACCGTATCCGGGCCTGTCGCCACCACGCTTTGCCAAACATTTGGAATACCTCCAAAACCTTCGCCGGAAAATGACCAGGCATAATTGGTGTTGGGTTCCGAAGCGGCTTTCATAATGTCCCAGGTAAAGACCACGTCTTGAGCAGTGACCGGGGTGTTGTTAGACCAATGCCATTTCGGATTCAGTACAATGGTGTAGACGTTATCGGTCTTGTTCCAAGTCACGGATTTGGCAAGGGCATGTGCCAGATCGAGTTGATCATTTTGATTGAAATATAACAAAGGTTTGTACATCATGAAATCCGTTTGGAAATTAATCACCGTGTCAGCAGAAAGAGAGACTAATGGGAAAAACCAATTGGGCGAGGTCTGTTCTTGCAGTGCATAGACTGCAGTGCCACCATATTGCGGCGTATTGCTGGACGCGGGTCCATTGCCCGACGACTGTTGAGAACCACACCCTACTAAACCGACAGATAAGGCGGCTACGGAAACCAGGGCTAAGATTGGTCTTCTCATCATCATGCTCCTTTTCACGAAATTATTGAAGGTGTTGGACAACACCATAATTCGCTAAAGAGTGAAATAATCCTGCACAACACACGCACTTTTTCCTAGGAAAAGATTGGGATGGCATCCATTTATTTTATGGCACCGGATTAATGGGGCTGTCGTGTTCTAGTCTTGAAGAGGGGACTCCAGCTTGTCAAGGTGGACAACTACGTAAAATCATCCAACCGCGAAACATAAGAACTATGGAGATTTCAGCCGAGAATTGTTACAGTAATGTCAACGTTACTCGGGAATTTCGACACCGCAGCCCCACTGAAGACGAGAGAGGGCGGCCAGAAATGCGTTGGGAACCGGATAAAGCCAAGGAAGGGCGTCATTGGAGGCCGAAAACGAATTCATGGCGACGAATGCGGCTAGGTATGGCATTAGGCCGTCTTCTCTTTGACCCTGAAAACCCGACCGCTATTTGGTGCACTGACGTCGCTCATCGCATTGTAAAAGCCAACGCCGCCGCTTCTTTTCTGTTGACCGGAACCTATAGCAATATTGATGGCAGTGTGGTTGGGGAGTTTTTTGGCCGCGACGGGTTTTCGCCCGAGGTCATGGACGCCACCGTCATCTCTAGCGGAAAACCTGATTATCACGCCGTAGAACACTGGAATTTGGCCGATCGGCGCACCCTGGATGTGGAAGTGGATCGGATTCCGCTGCGAGAAGGAAACCGGGTTGTTGCTTTGGCGGTGATGGTTCGTCCCGTGGCCTCATGGAGCGAACAACGGTACCGTACGATTCTTGAGGAAATAAAGGACGGATATTTCGAAGTGGACTTGGCGGGAAATCTGACGTTTTTTAACCCCGCACTTGTAGAAATTCTCGGGTATCCTGAAGACGAGCTGTACGGACTTAATGACCGTGAGTATACCGACCCGCAAAATGCCAAAGCACTGTATGAAAGGTTTAACCAAGTCTATCGGACAGGGAATCCCTTTTCCGCAGAATGGGAAATCATTCGCAAGGATGGCGCTCATCGGTATTTGGATGCCACGGTATCGTTGATGCGGGATGGCGTTGGGAACCCGGTAGGCTTTCGGGGCATTGCCCGGGACATCACTCCCCGGAAGACCATGGAATTACAACTGCACCATCTGGCTCACCACGATATACTGACCAATTTGCCCAACCGTTTTCTGGTGATGGATGGCTTGTCACGGGCATTGTCAGAGGCATCTACCAGTGGAGTTATGGTCGCGGTACTATTTGTCGATTTGGACCGCTTCAAGTACATCAATGATACGTTGGGCCATAGCGCTGGGGATCAACTGCTGCAAAATGTTGCTAAACGATTGCAGGCGGGTTTGCGTTCGCCAGATGTAGTGGCACGAATGGGAGGAGACGAGTTCATTGTTGTCTTGCCGCGTGTAACGTCTGTGGAAGAGATACTCCAGATTGCCCAACGAATGATTTTGCGTTTGCAACAGCCGTGGTCGATTTCCGGCAAAGTGTTTTTCTGCCCCGCCAGTATAGGAATCGCCATCTATCCTGATGATGGCGCAAGCCCGGAATCTCTCTTAAAACATGCCGACATTGCCATGTATCGGGCCAAAGCCAAAGGTGGCAATAGCTATGCGCTATATCGCTCACCAGAGTAATTTTGCGGATGCAGCCTGTTAAGCCCGCCAGTATGGCTGCACAATTTGTCGGCCGGCACTCAACCTTAGCCTGTTGTAGATGTTGACCGAAGCACGCTAAGACATTGCCCCAGAGCTGAAATGCGGCTGATTCACGGCAGTTGTGCAGGCAGCCAGGAAAAAAGGCATGGGCAGTAAACCCGGCATACCGCTTGTTGGTGCGTTTCAGCCGTTTGTTAAGAGCCTCACCATCAAGTGACGGGCTTTGATCTTCGATTCCAATTGCCACGATTAGCGGGCAATTGAGGTAGTCTACCAAGTCAATGACGTGAGTAGGACAGAACGGCATGATTACTTCGTTGGAGTCGCACGGCAAATAAAGTCTCCCCAACAGTCTGTCGCGGCATCGACCTCGTTGTTGAAGGAAGCAAAAAGCACGGTTTGAGAAGCCAATAGCGCCAACCGAGCCCGAATTAGGCATAGAGCGAATTAATCGGGCTCTACTTTCCAAATCATGGACTACTTGCGGTTTTCTATCCTATGAAGATATCTTCTCCAATATCTTTTAAGCATTGCCAAGATGCGGTGTGCCTATGCGGGAATAGAGGGTGGGTGCCAATCCAGTATAACCCCGATTAGCAAAACGGCGGGCGACATCATGGAGATGTTCGGCAGGATCAAAGGCGTCGTGAATAGCGATCACCCACGGGAAATCACCGGATGCCAGTTGAGCTAAATAAGCGTCGATGAAAGCCCCGTCAGATTGGTATTGAATAAATTTGGTGTTAATGTTACTGGGAGCAATGACTTGTCCCGGAACAGCCGTAAACGATCTCTTCTGAGCTCAAGTTTTGATTTTACGGGTGCAATCCAACCCATATCCCATACGGGAAGGCGGGTTTCGTAAAAGCATTCAGCATACTTAAGAAAACGATGCCGCATATTGTTTTGATGCGGAAATTTCGGAATTTCTTTGAACATAAGGCCCGCGCATTCCCCTTCTTAGGCGCAAGCCAAGAGGGGGTCAAGCGGGTGGTGGCCGTTAAGGACGCCAGATTTTTCTTCCCGTCAGCGCGTCCCATGGCCTATAAAGCCTGGG
>JAMCTO010000163.1 GCA_023381095.1 Bacillota bacterium | reverse complement strand
TGACGTCATGATGATGGAAGTCGGTTTGCCTCATCCACGCGAACGGTACGAAAAAGAAGGCTTGGGAGTGACCTTAACTCCCAAGAATGAACGAGGGCAGGCCGTATTATGGAACGTTTCCCAACGACAAGCCATATCCTACGAAGCCGCCACAGCCGTCGGAGTACAAAAGGACGTGGGATATCCCGAGCAAACTCCCTTATGCCGAATGGCAATGCCCGCCAGTACGGGAAAGGCCGGGCTATCGATATTGCCCGTGGAGCGGGATATGGACAAACTCATCCGTGCCATCAAGCGCACTCCCGTGCTTGAAGCAAGCAAATGGAACCGAATAAGTAGTCCCGTGCTGAATCGAGAGGAGATGTAAACATTGGCTGATGCACCGACACCCGTAATGTTCGCGATTGTCACAACCCGAAGAGAGTCGGTATCCGGTGGCATGGCCCCCATTTTCATAGCCGAAGACGACCAGGAACGAGAACGGATCGCGATGTGGCTGACCCGGATCACCAATGCCATTGTTCATGATTTGCACAACGGAACTCTCATTTTGACCGTCAACCAAGAAGGTTAGGGGCAAACCACTGACTCACTCCGAGACCCCGGCCCTAGGCGAGTGTTGTGTCGCGAAGAGGGCGGGATTCGGGTCATTCCCAGTCAAGAGAAATGGCGAAGATATGGTAATATTAATGAGGATTTCTAGCATCACCCACGAGCCAGAGACTCCCCAAAAGGCTCGTTCATTATAAAGACCTCGGAAAGGAGTAGTTATCTATGCCGAGCCGACTGTATACCCGGAATGGCGACACAGGGGTTACCCATCTGAGCAAAGGAAAGAAGATCGAAAAACACTCACAAAGAGTCAATGCATATGGCACGCTTTATGAACTCAATGCATTTATCGGTCAAGCGCGAGCATATTTGGTCCAGTCCAGGCCTCAAGTGCTTCCAAAGGAATGGGAGGTTTTAGAGAAATTTCTCCACGACCTTCAGCACCGACTATTTATGGTCGGGCGCGATTTGTCCACCACACTGAATTCCGAAGCGCAAGTCTCCACACCAGACAATTTGACCAAGCAACTGGAGCAGTTGGCCGATCTATTACGCACTAACACACCTCCTTGGAAACCTTTTACCATTCCCGAAGGCACCTTAGCTGCCACGAGTCTATATGTCTGCACAACTGTGTGCCGTCGAGCCGAGCGTGAAATATGGGCCCTGAATAAAATGGAAAGCACGCCGCATGCTGTTCTGACATTCGTCAACCGTTTATCTGACGTGCTATTTGCCGCGGCCCGATACGTTAATGCCCAGCTGGGTGTCCACGAAGAAGCATCACGCCCCCCCGAATTCTATTAAAGGGATTAATGTATACAGTTATGATACGTTAACCACCAACTTCTCTACTGCTGCCGGCGTCAGTTTTCCTGGCGCCGCCATTATGCTTTTTGTAATACGGGGTCCTTTTTCTTCTGTAGCCGCTTTTTCCGCTCGCAACCGGAGTATCGGGCATGCATGATACGAGGGCAGATCCTTTCATCGGGCAGCCTCAAACTTCAAACAAAGGAAGCTTAGATCGTCCCATGGCCAAACTCATCCACAAGACCGCGAGTCCCAGCCAGCCGACACCCATGTAAGGTTGGGGTAATCCGGCCACCAAAAGCACCCCTAAAACCAAAGTGTACCATGGTATTACACGGCCGGCCCAAAAATGGAAACAATGCGTCTCCTTGGCTGCCATAATTGCGCCCGCAACCAAGGACAACGCCCATGCTTCCAAAGACCCAAATGGCCACACAATGAGGCCGAGCACGACCATCGCACGCACAATCCACCGCCATTGTTTCAGCCAGACCAGAAACGTCCATCCGGATATGATGAAAATAAGGCTAATTGCGCCTTGAATCCAGAATTGCGCCTGGGTCATTCCCAAAATGCCGCTTATCCCCTCTGCAGCCAAGCCGAGTCCTACCAACACCAAAGATAATCTGTAAATCTTATCTCGTTTGGCCGGATAAGGGGGAATAGTAATCCCCGGGGGAGGAGTTAAGTGTTGCACGAGCTCTTCTCGCGTCACCTTGCTCAAATTGACCACCTCTCTTTAGATTCAACGCGTCGTCCGCAAGCCGCCACTGTTGGAATTTGCCGGATGGCGTCTAAACTCCTCCACGTGGGTTCTAAAGCTACGGCATCCAGTCGATAAGCCCGCCCCTCTTTGTTACCAATCACAACCGAAGAGGATCCCGGAAATCTTTCCGCAACCCGGGACAGCGTCCTTTGCCACCATCTTACATCGATTGGGCCGGTTATACGAATATAAATTGGCCCTACGGCGTGAGGCCAAGGGAACCCAAAGCTCTTCACGGCGTCAATTATCATGGGAGTACTCTCGGTACTCGGAGCATCGGAAAACAATTCGAGCTGTCCCGTATGCACAATCTTTCCGGGCAGAAAAGAGAAACAGCCGGACTCTTCCAACAAATCAGCTATACGTGGGCCGAGATTTTTCTTGATTCGATTATAGGCTTCCTGCTGTGTTTGGTAAGGCCCTGATTTCTTTCGCTCTAGCTCAATCTCCTCCGCAACCAAGGAATTCATACCGCGAATCATAGATAATCCCCCCACAATCATGTCGTCCTCGACGGCCTGAAAATCTACCTGGCTATAACGGATATCGGGAGGAAGGATGATCACACCTTGGGACACTGCCACACTCATCTCGTACTCTAAGCGTTCGGCACCGACGGTGCTGAATTCGGCAGCCCAGAAGTCGAGGGGATAGTGAGTCTTTAAGAATGCCATATAATAACTGAGTAGGCCATAGGCGGCCGCATGTGATTTGTTGAATCCATAATCGCCGAATGCCAGGATTCGGTGCCAAAGACCTTTTATTTCCGCCGAGGACAACCCCCGCACGCGACATCTCTCGGCAAAATCCGAGGACATTTCCTGAAGTGCATCATGATCTTTCTTACTCACGGCACGGCGAAATAAGTCGGCTTCGGCCAGAGAATAACCGGCTACTTGTTGCACCAACATCATTAATTGCTCCTGGTAGACCATCACCCCAAACGTATCGTGACACAAATTTCCTAAAATATCATGAGGCATCTCGCTCGATCCCTGACGCCTAAGCAAATAGGTTTCCAAGGCATCCATGGGACCAGGGCGGTATAATGCCACAACATCGATGACATCTTCGGCCGATTGAGGTTTGAGTCGTTGCAGCAAAAGGCGCACGCCTTTCCCATCGAGTTGAAATATGGCATCGGTATCGCCTCTTCCCAAGAGGTTCAATGTGCGCGGGTCTTTATGGTCGACAGAATCAAAATGGTCTCCAAAACGGGCATGAATTCGGTCCATGACACTCAAAGTGCGCAATCCCAACAAGTCAAGTTTCAACAAGCCCAGCCGTTGTACCGAATCCATGTCCATTTGGGTCACAAGATTTCCTTCATCGTCCTCGGTGCAAGGGATTAGCTCCTTAAGGGGGCGATTCGACAGTACCACGCCTGCGGCATGAATCGAGGCATGACGAGGCAATCCTTCCAAAAGCCTACTGATTTTCCACCATTGGCCACCGGGATCAACCTTCATGACGGTCTCCCTCAGGACTTCTCCTCCGTCTTCTAAATGCATTCCGGATGTCAAACGGCTTTTTTCCAACACTCGGTTGACTTGTTCGCCGGGAATGCGAAGAACTCTTGCGACATCCCGCAGAGCAGCCCTGGCTCCTAAAGTCCCATAGGTCCCAATCTGCCCGACATACTCCCTGCCCCAACGCCGTCTTAGGTAGGCAAGCAATTGATTGCGCTTAAGATGGTCTACATCCAGATCAATATCGGGTAGGTTGTGTCGATGAGGATTCAGAAATCTTTCGAAGATGAGACCGTGTTTTATGGGATCCACCCGGGTGATACCCAAAACCTTGGCCACCAAGCTCCCCGCCGCAGAACCGCGTCCGGGTCCGGTAGCAATATGGCTATCACCGGCATATCGAACCAAATCTTCAACGATGAGAAAATACGAGGAAAATCCCAGTTGGGTAATAACTTCTAATTCCTGTTCCAGGCGTTGAGTATACTTGACAATGGGCTCGGGATGCCAATGACTGAGTCGCATCCGAGCCATTTCCCGTAACATTCTGCCATCGTCTTCGTCTGCCTGGGTGAATTTGGGCATATAGAAATTCTGGCGGGGGAGGACGCGAGGAGCATTTTCCCGAAACAAGGAAGCTGACCATGATTGAGGATAATCCGCCAAAGCCTCCGAAAGTTCCGGTATGGCCAGAGCACGGGTTCGTGGCTCATAATCTCCTAACCGGGTCAAAAGACGATAAGCTTCCACGGCATCCGCCCGCCGGTTAAAACGAATGGGATAAGAAGGCACCCATTGGATGCCATGGGGCGTCTCAGAGGGTAATAATTCCTCTACGAAGGCACCGAACCCCAGGGATCGAATATAGGAAAAAGCTGCGTCCCAAAAGGCCCTCGTTTCCCGCCACAAGAGAAGCAAAAGATGGGACGATGCCACCTCTTCAAGACTTACAACCGCTTCTCGACGACCGGCAAGTTGGCACAATTTTTGCCAACCCGTATGATCAAGGGCATATAGTGAGCCCAAGAATGGCTCGCCTCCGGCCTCGCAAGCCACACTCACGCCGAGCCACGCCTGAATGTTGTGGGATTGGGCCTCATACTCGAAATGCTCTGCTCCCGCTAAGGAATAATAATCAGCCAAGCCTGCGGACTTAAAACCCGCATTCTCCAGTTCGGCAATCCCGGTGGACAAATCCCAGGCAGATTGCAAGAGAGAATACGCGGACCATATGTTGAGCAAGGGAAAAGACTGCACCGGCCAGTCCCGACCTTCCTCCTCTATATTTTTTGGATCTTTTCCCGTTTGCGTAATGTCTTGTCGAGCGTGGCCTTCCGCAACCTAATTGACTTGGGGGTAATTTCCACCAGTTCATCCGACTTCACATATTCTAAGGCTAAATCCAGAGTCAAGGGCCTCGGAGGAGTCAAGCGAACGGCTTCGTCAGCGGTGGAACTTCGCATATTGGTCACATGCTTCCTTTTGCAGACGTTGAGTTCCAGATCCGTTGGTCTACTGTTCTCGCCCACAACCATGCCGGCATACACAGAAACTCCGGGACCAATAAAGAGAGTCCCCCGTTGTTGAGCATTGTCCAAGGCATAAGAGGTCGTCACACCATCCTCTATGGCAATGAGAGCTCCCCTAGGGGCCTCATCAATCGCTCCGCCGTAGGAACGATAACCCTCAAATAGGTGGTTCATAATGCCATAGCCTCGAGTTTGGTTAACGAAAGCGGTGCGAAATCCCAATAAACCTCGGGCCGGAATTACAAATTCCAAACGGGTTTGATTAGGCCCGGCTTGGCCCATGTGAGTCATTTCCGCCTTGCGGGGGCCCAAAAGTTCCATCACCGGTCCCACATACTCATCCGGCACATCAAGGTAAAGATGTTCAAACGGTTCCACCCACTCGCCCTCTGAGGATTTGTGCAAAATCACTTCCGGTTTGGAAACTTCCATTTCATAACCTTCACGTCGCATTTGTTCCAACAAAATTCCCAAGTGCAACTCCCCGCGTCCCGAGACCCGAAACACCTCGGCATCCTTGGTGTCCTCCACTCTTAAGGCGACGTTTCGTTCTTGCTCACGGAAGAGTCTCTCGCGTAAATGCCGTGACGTAACGTATTGTCCTTCCTGGCCCGAAAACGGACTGGTATTGACACCTATTAATATCGTGAGTGTCGGCTCATCAACAATTATGGGGGGCAAAGGTTCCGGATTGTCGGCGTCAGTGATTGTCTCACCGATAGTTACGTCAGGTAATCCTGCCAGTGTCACAATGTCGCCCACAGTCGCGGCTTCCAACTCTACCCGTTTTAAACCGATGCGACCAAAAATCTTGCTGAGTCTCGCTCGCCTGACATCACCCTCATGATTGACAATTCCTACCGTTTGGTTCACCGAAACCTGTCCTTGAGTGACTCGTCCGATCACCATCCTCCCCAAATAATCGTCATGCTCCAAGGTCGTGGCCAAAATTTGCAAAGAACCTTGTTCATCGCCAACAGGAAAAGGGATTTCGTTGAGAATTGTGCGGAACAATGCCCCTAAATTCCCGTTTTCCGGAAGAACGGCTTCGGTCGATGCCACCCCTTGTTTAGCAGAGGCATAAAGAACAGGAAATTCCAGCTGATCATCCGACGCTTCCAAATCAATAAAGAGTTCCAATACCTGATCTACCACTTCGTGGGGTCTGGCCCCGTCCCGGTCCATTTTGTTAAGAACCACAATGGGTTTAATTCCGGCACTCAACGCCTTGTGCAGGACATATCGCGTTTGTGGCATCGGTCCCTCATTAGCGTCCACTACTAACAGTGCGCCGTCTACCATACTCAAGATTCGCTCTACTTCACCGCCGAAGTCGGCATGTCCGGGAGTATCAACGATGTTTATTATTGTATCTTCATAATGAACCGCCGTTGTTTTGGATAAAATTGTAATGCCACGCTCACGCTCTAAATCATTGGAATCAAGAACCCTATCCGCCATTTGGGATGGATCCCGAAAAATTCCGCTTTGCCGCAACATGGCATCAACTAAAGTTGTTTTACCGTGATCCACGTGAGCAATAATGGCTATGTTACGTACGTCGCGCCGTTCCACTATAAAGCCCTCCTAAAAATGGTACTTCCGTTCCCTAAAAACCCTCCACAATCTCGCGAAACCGTTCCCCACGCTCTTCAAAGTTCCTGAACATGTCGTAACTTGCCGCAGCCGGAGACAACAAGACCGCATCTCCGGCTCTGGCGACTTGCCTGGCCAAACTTACAGCCATCTCCAATGAATCGGCATGCACAACCGGGATTGTGCTGTAACGGGATATGGCTTGAGCCAATTTTTCCTGCACCTGTCCCAAAACCACGACATGATGAACGGAGCTTCGGGCAATGACCTGTCCTAACTCATCATAATCCAGTTGTTTGTCATATCCTCCGGCCAGCAAAACAACTGAACCTTTGATAGCCTCTAAGGCGGCCATTGTCCGATCAGGAGCTGTGGCGATCGAGTCATTGATGTATAAAATGTTATCATGAATTCGCACTTTTTCCAAACGGTGAGACACCCCCAAAAAACCGGAAAGAACATGCTCCATGGCACTCATCTCACCTTGGGCCATGCCTACTATGGCTGTGGCCGCCAACACATTTAAAAGGTTATGAGTTCCGGGTATCTGGATAACCGAAACGGGAAAACAGCTCGTCACGTGGTCGGAAAAATCCCGGTACATCACCTTTCCTCCGGAAACAAAGGTGCCGGCTTGAGCATGATCGTGCAAAGCAAAATAGGCTACACGCCCCGGAATTTCGGCCGTAATCAGTTGGAGCAGAGAAGGAGGGTGGGGAAGCACCACCCAGTCCTCGGGCTTCTGATAGCGGTAGATATTGGATTTGGCCTGAGCATAAGCCTCCATTGTTCCATGAACATCCAAATGGTTGGGAGCAAGATTGAGCACAGCCGCCCCATGGGGACTATGAGTGGTCAATTCCAGCTGAAAACTTGACAACTCCATCACAACCAAGCCGTTTCGGGTAATATTTGGCCAATCCTCCCACAATGAATGTCCAATGTTACCCCCGGTGAAGACCCTGGGTTCACCCTTTGCTCCTAATGCTTGCGAAACGAGCGTCGTGGTAGTGGTTTTCCCGGCGGAGCCGGTAATTCCGATGATGGGGGCAGGACACTGCTGAAAAAAGACATCAGTATCGCAGGTTATTTCCGTTCCCCGTCTTCGCATCTGTTCAATTTCCGGAAGAGTTTTAATCATGCCCGGGGTTAAGTACAAAGCCCGGAGATCCGGGATCGAGGACAACTCAGCCAAATAGTTTTGACCTCCCAGAACCTTCACATCCGTCAACCCCATTGCAGACAATGCACCCTGCAACTCTGAGGGCGGATTCTTATCCGCGACAATGACCTCCATGCCGCGATTATAGAGAAAAGGGACCAGGGGTTTGTTGTTGACCCCTAGTCCAACAATGGCCACTTTAGGTTTGAGCGTCATTGAGTCGACTCCAACAGGCTTTGCATGCGATTTAGCCCGGTTTCTATCCTTTCCATGGACGTGGCATAAGAAATACGAAAATACTCAGGCATGCCAAATCCGGATCCGGGCACGACGGCCACGTTTGCCTGCTCAAGCCAGACCAGAGCCAGGTCATCCGCGTTTTTGATAAGACGTCCTCCCACTTTCCGGTTCTTATATGCGGCCATATTCACCCACACATAAAATGCTCCTTTAGGATTATCGAGAGACAGGCCGGAAATCTGATTAATCCGCCCCACAATATATTGCCGCCGGCGGTCAAATTCGCGGCGCATCACTTCAACTTGTTCCTGAGGTCCCGTTAAAGCCTCCAACGCGGCATATTGGGCCATAGTCGACGGATTAGATGTCGATTGAGACTGCAAACTGGTCATGGCCTTGATAATATGTTGAGGTCCGGCAGCATATCCAATACGCCATCCGGTCATGGCATAAGATTTTGATACGCCGTTAATCAGGATTGTACGTTCCCGCATTCCCGGAAAAGAGGCGATTGACACGTGAGTCGCGTCGTCATAGACCAGCCGGTTATAAATTTCATCGGAGATAACCCAGAGATCTCGCTCAGAAACCAAACGGGCGATCTGGGCCAAGGCCGGGGGGTTAATAACGGCCCCGCTCGGATTGCTTGGAGAATTCAAGAGCAACCCTCGTGAACGATCCGTCAAGACATTGGCAATGTCCTCTGCATGCACGGCCCCTTCCTGTTTCGGATCGGAAACGACGTATTGCGCAACACCTCCCGCCAAAGCAATTTGTTCGGGATATGTGACCCAATAAGGAACAGGCAGGAGCACTCCGTCTTGCGGATCGACCAGTGCCATAATGGCATTGTATAAAGAATGTTTGGCGCCTACCGACACCAAAATTTCGTCGGAGTGGTACTCGAGCCCCGTGTCCAAGCGAATACGCTCTTGGATTGCCGCCTTGAGCGCTTCGATGCCCCCTACCGCAGTATAGCGGGTCTGTCCGTGATTAATTGCAGTTATCGCGGCTTGGCGAATATTTTCCGGTGTATCAAAATCCGGTTCTCCGGCGCCGAAATTGACGACATCCTTTCCCTCCGCGATTAAGGATTTGGCTTTGGAGTCAATAGCCATCGTCGGCGACGGATGTAATTGTCGCACTCTCTCGGCGAGGGACAATGTCTTCAGCATTTTACGGTCCTGCCTTTCTAAACATGGGAACCATGTTCGAATTTCTGAATTTCGGCTAAGCACATCGTCTTTTGCGAAATGTGTCCCTAGCCGCGCAATAAGGGAAAACATTCCCCCTAGAATACTCTCTGACGATAGTTCTTCCAGTCAATCATAAAGTGTGGTGCACGGGACAGGTTCTGATCCGGACCATGGAATAGCCTAACTGTCATTCTCACGCTTGACAATAAACTGGGATTTGACACTCCCCACTGCTAAAGCCGGGGTTCTTGCGAGGGAACCTTTATGTCAGCTTTACTCGCAAAGGGCGAGCCAAAAGCCCCCAATCCGGTCGCCCGAAGGTCTCCGGGTACGTCTGTCTTGACGACGCGATACATTTTACATCTCCCACGATTGCGGGAGACGACCGCCAACGTATCCGACTTTCAAAGGGTGAACACGTATTTTAAGATAGCACAAATTCCCGGAAAGTTGGCGTTGTGCGAAAAGACTTCGCCTGACGGCGAGCGCCATATATTCCCATAGCTAAGGCGAGAGGTTTTACGGCGCCTTTGATAATTTTTTCAACCGTTATCGGTTCGCTCGAATAGATCATCGCTCCACAAGCGTTCCAAAAGCACAGCAAGTTCCTTCACAATCAGTTCCACAATCTTCTCGCCTTTTTCTTTGGTGGCCGATCTTCCGTCCCCGGTGGTCGCATTGCGCAGCCTTTTATCCGAAATGCCTGGTCCCTTAATACGGTAGCGCGGCCGAAAAGGATTAAAAGACGCATGCTCCATATGGACCCATTCCGGGGCCACTTTAAGCATCACGGAAGTTTCATCTTCCCCGGCGTGTCCCTGGCCTCGCGTAATCGTAAGAATTTGCGTGCTATAATCCAGCCACCAGTTTATCATTACCACTCGCACCGGTTCTTGAACAATCGCGTCCATGGCCGCTTGCAATGCTCCAATATTGCCTCCATGCCCATTTAACAAGATCAGGTTATTGATACCCCATTTGACAACGCCCTGGCCGATTTCTTGGACATACTGCTGCAACACAGAGGCTGATATGGACAGACTTCCTGGCCATACACTCAAGTCGGGAGTATAGCCATAAGCCACCGGAGGAAGAATCAGGATCCGGTCACGATAGATCTTTTCGAGCTGTGCGGCAAAATAGGCCGGAGCCATATTGTCGGTCCCTAACGGGCAATGTTGCCCGTGAGCTTCAATACTGCCGATAGGTAGAATGGCCGTATCCACTCGACCGACAATCTCCTCCAAGAAATTCTTGGTTGTCAGTTGATCCCAATACATCGACATTTCACCCTTTGGTCAAACAACAAATCTCTTGGCTACCACCCATGATCACCGTTTGCCGGTTCACACTCTTCGAGAAAAGCACCGGATTCTCAATATCTCTAAGCTTCGTTTGTTACTTTTGCATCATTTTTTGTGTGAACCATGAAGGATACTGTTACGATCTTATTTGAGTTTACCAGGCCTCATTGTCAAGCGCCACTTTTCACACTTTCCCGGGACTATGTCTGCAATCCCCGAGCCCAATATCTTTATACGAAGTGGTATGGGCTACCTTACCGATTAGGTATATAAGCTGGCCACAATGGCAATATAAACCACATAAAACAACCCCGCCGTCAATAGTTCCTTAATATAAAGACTTCGCGATCGGCTCCTCGTCCAAATCCACAATGCAGCCAGCCAGGTTAAAGTGCCTGTCGCCAATTCCAAAGGGGTCAATGACCATGGCATAAATGCGATAGCAAGAGCTGGTACGACACTTGACTGAAAAGCCATAGCGCCCGTGACATTGCCCACTGCGAGGGTATCTTTCCCTCGGCGAATCCATATCACACTATTTAGCACTTCGGGCAATTCGGTTGCAACGGGTGTGATGATCACCGACAAAAGAAAAGGGGGGAAGTGAACAATTTTTGTCGCCGCATCCAGAGCCGTAACAAAGAAATGTGCCCCTAAAATCAATCCGATGAGTGCTAATAACACTTGCAGAATGGCCAACCATGGCGTCTTTCGAGGCGTCTGAGACAATCTCAGAGGCTGAGAGGGAGCATGTCCAAGAACTCCTTCATGCCGATCTCCCTTAATTAGTCTCCAAGCGTGCCATAGATAAAGTCCCAACAAGATCACAACCATAGCGAAATGAATTGGGCGCGGAAGAAAGGTTGTCACCAGAGCCGCACCAAAAGCCAACAGAAAAAATCCCAAATCTTTAGTCATGGTGCCCCACGTGGACGTATCAAGATTCGGCGTCGATTTTCTTGCCCCTAAACCCAACCCTATCACCGCAAAACCAATGGTCGCCAGCATTAAAGGCGCACCCAAGACGGCTCCCAGCCCTATGGCCGCTTCGCTATGGTCGGGACTGAAGATAATGGCCACAACCGGAACCAGAGTTTCCGGCAAAGCGGTGCCCAGAGCAGCCAAAAGTGAGCCTACTGCACCTTCTTCCAAATGCAGGTAAAATCCGACCCATTCCACACCATTGGTGAAATAGTCAGCCGACAGCACAATCAGTACCATTCCGCTTACGGTGAGCAATAACCAAGGCATATTAAAGTCTCGCTCCCTACACCTTTAAGAGGGTTCAATCGGCCGAAAATCTTGTTGACGCATTGCTTCATACACAACAATCGCCACCGCATTTGATAAATTTAGCGATCGAATCTCCCGTTTCATGGGTATGACATAAGTGGACTCGGAATAACTCTCCAAAAGCTCTTTGCGAAGGCCTGTGGATTCTTTCCCAAATACCAGTACAGAGTCTTGGGTATAACAGGCTTCCGAATACAGTCGAGAACTGTGGGAAGTAAAATAGTACCAGTTTTCAGGATGTCCCAAAGTTTCGACCAAATCCTTCCACTCCGGATAAATGCGCACATGAACGAATTCCCAATAATCGAGACCCGCACGCCTAAGGTAACGGTCACTCACGGAAAATCCCAGAGGTTCCACCAAATGCAAACAGCTACCAGTGGCTGCGCACGTGCGAGCAATGTTACCGGTATTAGGGGGGATTTCCGGTTCAACTAACACGACATGCATACCCCACCCCCCCTTGAGACACAATTGTTCTCA
>JAMCTO010000162.1 GCA_023381095.1 Bacillota bacterium | reverse complement strand
CCGCTGCTTGAAAAAATAGCGGCGGTGGTAGGCGACTTACCTAAAGATCGTTCGCAGTTATTACCCACATTGTGGCGGCTGGCGGATCATTTTGGCTATCTGTCACCTTCACTACTGGACGCAGTGTCGGAAGTGATGCAGATACCGTATGCCGAAATATATGGCGTGGCTTCATTTTATGCACTACTCCCCTGGGACCCAGGGGAGTCGGTCACTGTGCATGTCTGCACGGACGTCATGTGCAGCCTTAAGAATGCTTCAGAATTGCCAGCAGCGTTTCAAGATCGTGAGGGCGTTATCGTCAAAGAGTCTCCCTGTCTGGGACAATGTGACCATGCACCGGCTGCTTTGGTGGGGTCCCGTGTGGTGCGGAATGCAACTCAGAGGAAATTGACAGCAGAGATTGGAGAGATGCGCCATGGGTGAGGTGCGCAGGCTGCTGCCGCCGACGGATCACAAATCCCTGGCGGTAAGCTGGGATCGTGTGGTCGAGCGAGGGTTTGACAAAGCTTATCAACGAGTATTAGACATGGGTTCAGATGCCGCTATTGCTGAAGTCACGGCGAGTGGCATCATGGGACGAGGGGGAGCAGCTTTTCCGACCGGACGCAAATGGGACAGTGTGCGATCTTCACCGGGAAACGCCAAGTATGTGGTGATGAATGCCGATGAGAGTGAACTGGGTACTTTCAAAGACCGTGTGTTGCTGGAGCAAGACCCTATGGGGCCTTTGATCGGCCTGCTGATCGCTGCACAGTGTGTGGGGGCTCGTCAGGCCTACTGCTACATTCGTGGAGAATACCGAGAGGTCGAAGCGGCGTTGTCGCAGTCGATAGACATTTTGCGCGACAAAGGGTGGGTCGGTAAAGGGACAGTAGAAATAGAAGTGCGGCGTGGGGCCGGGGCATATATTGCCGGGGAGGAAACCGCGCTGTTTAACAGTATCGAGGGGAAACGCCCAGAACCTCGGGTTAAACCACCCTTTCCGACGGTGAGAGGATTATTTGGAGCCCCTACCTTGATACAAAATGTGGAAACTTTGGCTAACGTCGCGGTGTTGTTTGCCCATGATGTAAAATGGTTTAGACAATATGGAACATCGGCCACCCCCGGCACCAAATTAGTTGCTATCAGTGGACACGTTAATCACCCTGGAGTGTTTGAGGTGCCTTTTGGGACGCGATTGCAAGAAATCATTGATGCCGACGACCTAGCGGGCGGCATATCGGGTACTGGTCATCTGCAGGCGGTTTTGTTAGGGGGCGCAGCAGGTACCTTTTTGTCGTCTGCAGAAGTGGCGGAAGTCTCGCTGGATTATGGGCCATTGGCAAAGTATGGGGCGAGTATAGGATCCGGTGCGGTCATGGCTTTTGATGATTCTGTCGATCTGATTTGGGTGGTCACCAAATTGGCCCACTTTTTCGCCGATGAGTCCTGTGGTCAATGTGTTCCGTGCCGTATTGGCACTCAACGCGTGTTAGAAATTTTGCAAGACGGCAACACCTGGCAAAGAGAATCGGATTTACGAGATCTGGGACTGGCGATGCGGGATGCCTCGATTTGCGGATTGGGGCAAACGGCACCTGTGGCTTTGTTGTCAATGTTGGATCGACCCTACTTGCGCCGATTCGAAATGAAAGGGGACGAACACGTTGGGGAATAGCATTACCCTAACCATTGATGGCCAATCGGTATCGGTTGCCGAAGGGACCACCGTGCGTGCCGCTTGTGAACAGGTGGATACGTTTGTGCCCACTTTGTGTTGGCATGAAAATTTGAGCCCGGCTAACGCGTGCCGTGCTTGTGTAGTGGAAGTGAAGGGTTCCAGAACTCTAGTGGCGTCCTGTTCGCGGGTTGCCGAAGAGGGGATGGTGGTCGAAACCAACACTCCGCGAGTCGAAAATGCCCGCCGGGTGGTGGCTGAACTGCTAACATCCACAACGGATTATAGCACGGCTCCCCAGTTAATGAACTTAGTCAAGTTGTCCTCAGCTGACACGGACCGGTTTTCTGGGGGGGCGAACTGGGAACAACCGGTAAAAGACGATAACAACCTGTATATTCGTGATTTGGCCAAGTGCATTCTCTGCTACCGGTGCGTGGAAGCGTGCGGTGACGATGCCCAAAACACTTTCGCCATTACGGTGGCGGGTCGTGGATTTAATGCCCATATCGATGCGGGATTCGGCCGCGCCCTGCCAGAATCTGATTGCGTGTTTTGTGGCAATTGTGTGGCGGTGTGCCCCACCGGTGCATTGATGGGGAAAACGGAGTGGACATTGCGTTCGCAAAACAAGTGGGATGAAAATCAACTGACCACGACGGAAACTATTTGCTCTTATTGTGGAGTCGGATGTCAACTGAGTTTACATGTGTTGGATAATCAGATCGTTAAGGTGTCTTCCCCAATGGATCATCCAGTGACTCAGGGAATGCTATGTGTCAAAGGGCGTTATGGGTACCAATTTGTGCAAATCGAAGACCCCACGCCCGTTTAACGGCAACGCAATGCATCTGGTAGTTTATCTGTTCAACGCGGTCTAGGAACCAATTTTGTAGCATAGGTTGTTCCAAAGGGAGGGACAACCTATGCTGGCAACTGGTTCCAGCTTGGCATTCACCAATCAGTTCAAGCGCTACCGCACATCTTTAATGATTGCGATTGCAACATTAGGATTGGGTGCGGTTTTTGGAGGATTGGCGATTGGCACGTTGACCATGGCCGACAAGGCGATGTTGTTGAATTATGTTCATCGCTTTATTCAAGTGGAGTCCCACACGCCTGTTGGTTCTGCCCTATTTACCCGTACGTTAATCGATAACCTGAAACTACTGGGATTGCTATATATCCTAGGGGTATCCGTTGCGGGGATGCCGTTGGTACCGGTGGTATTGTTCTTTCGAGGATTTGTCGCCGGATTTGCGGTAGGATTTTTGGCGACGTCGATGGCGTGGCAAGGAATCTGGTTGTCTGTGGTGACTGTAGGGCTGCAAAGCCTGTTTATCGTGCCGGCGGTCTTGATTACCAGCGCTTTCGCACTGGATTTTTCTTGGAATCTGGTGTCCCCAAAGGGCCGCGATACTGGTCCTGCCATATGGGAAAAATTCGCTGTGTTTACCATATTTGTTGCTTTGATGGGGTTGGTAATGATGGTAGGTACGGCTTTCGAGTCCGGTGTGGCGCCATTCTTAATGCATCTTTTAAGCAACTGGGGCATCTGATACACTAAAACCTAGGGGGTGTGGTTGATGGCCGCCGTGGACATTAATTGCGACTTGGGTGAAGGATTCGGTGTGTATCAGTTGGGCGATGACGCGCAGATGATGTTGTCCATTTCCTCCGCCAATGTGGCGTGCGGGTATCACGCGGGCGACCCTCTAATTATGCAGAGAACAGTTCTTCTAGCAAAAGAACATGGCGTGGCGGTCGGAGCTCACCCAGGATTTCCAGATTTGGCCGGTTTCGGACGACGCAACATGATACTTGGGACTGATGAGATTTATGCGCATGTCCTTTATCAGTTGGGCGCGTTAGCAGCATTTTGCCGGGCTGCCGGGGTTCAATTGCAACACGTGAAACCCCACGGACAGCTGAACAATATGGCGTTTAATGATCATGATCTGGCGGGGGCCATCGTTCAGGCCATTTATGATTTTAATCCTCGGTTGTATGTCATTTCCTATGGTGGCGCCTTAACCGAAGAGGCAGCAAGGCTAGGTCTTGGTGTCGCTCACGAAATTTATGCGGACCGTAGCTATCACCCGGATGGTACTCTGGTATCTCGTGGCATACCGGGATCGGTGATTCACGACCCGGACATCGTGGTGGACCGGGTAGTGACAATGGTTAAACGAGGTGCTGTTGTGGCGCAAAACGGGGTTTGGGTTCCGACTCCCATCGACACAATCTGCGTACACGGCGACACGCCGGGCGCCCCTCTACTGGCTCGAAGAATCCGGGATCGTTTGACGGAAATAGGGATTGTGGTCACTGCATTTGGCCAGCCTCAATGAATGCAATTTACGCCTAAGGCTGCTATGATTTCGGTACTTAAAAACGCAGATTTGAGACCTGTAACAACTCTTTCGCCTGGGAGGCTTTGTCTGCATCGCGTCTATACGACTAGAGCTGTTCCTGCTTCCCACGCCCATTTTTCAAGACCTCAAGGGTCGAGGAACTGCTGTGGGGTGCTATAGGTAGCGGCTGTTGCCAAGGTCTGGTAGGCAATTCGTGTGATTTGCCGAGCTTCGGCCAAAGAGATGGCAGCAAACGACAGGGATGCCCCGGGTGTCAATTGAGCTGCACGCCAGAGGTCGGGAATGATGACATGACCGATGGGGGGATATCCCCCTATGGTGCCGCGGTGTGCCAATAGCACGATTGGATTACCATCGGGCGGTAATTGAATCGTGCCCGGCAACACTGGTTGCGATAGAAAATCTTCACTATGGCGAACCTTCAGCGGCGTCCCCTGTAATCTCAAAGCCATGCCGTCGGAATGCGGATCAATCCGGTAGGTTGCGCTGATGAATTGGTCGCGTTGACTAGGTAGGAAATTATTGACCGAATGATGCCAGGTAAAACGCAAGCATAGGCGACCCGAAGAATTGGGCGACTCACTAAGATTGCTGTGCCTCCAGCGACCATGGGGAAGTTTTGGCGGCGGGCCTGCTAATATCGGCAACCGATCCCCCGGCTTGAGAGGGCGCCCACAAAATCCGCCAAAATGAT
The DNA here is from genome assembly GCA_023381095.1 of Bacillota bacterium. GTDB lineage: Bacteria > Bacillota > Sulfobacillia > Sulfobacillales > Sulfobacillaceae > Sulfobacillus_C. The sequence goes on along the minus strand of JAMCTO010000162.1, from coordinate 1,633 downwards.
TTCGAAAATCGGTGCCGCGGCCACCTAGCACGGATTGGACATCAAATCCTCCATGTACCGCAAAGTAGGCGCGGGCTTTGTGTGGGCGGGAAATGACCAAGGGTTGGTTAGCCGGTGCCCAAAACCCGGTGCAATCGGGAATGATGCCCTGGGGGGTACGTACATTGGCACCAGTTACCGCAACTAACATTTCATCGTGAGGCACTAGAGACACCGGTCCGGAGATAAGCTCCAACACCGCGTCATTGGCTGTTTGTGTTTCGGTCAAACGGAGAGCCAGGGAGTATAATCTAAAGTCCAACGCACCACCGCGGGATGCACCATACTGTTCTGCGGCCACGCGTCCGGTGTCTTGAATCATCGTCAATACCCCAGGGTTGAGTACCACAATATCGCTCATGAATTCAGATCCTGCAGTCCTTGGACCGGCACAAATTCGATGGTGTCGCCGGGGATGTATGAGACCGGGGGTTCATGGGCCGGATTTGTCAACTGAATGGGGGTGCGACCAATAATGTGCCATCCTCCTGGACTGTCTGACGGATAGACACCGGTCTGATGCCCGCCAATGGCGACCGATCCCTTTGGCACACGAATTCGAGGACTGGTGCGACGAGGGGTGTGAAGGGTCTCGGGAAGGCCTCCCAAATAGGCGAATCCCAGGGAAAATCCGAGACAATAGATGGGGTAGGGCCGACGGCTGTGCAGAGCGATGACTTCCCCGGGGGTAATGTGATGATATTTCGCCACATGGTTTAAGTCAGGGCCATTGGTTCCGCCATAGAACACTGGGATCTGCCAATGGCGAGAAGGCCTATTCCCCTGAATATCTTCGGATCGCCAATCACGTAAGTCTTGCATAATCATTTCCGGGTCGGCGGACACCGGATCCCATTCCACCAGTACCGTGGTGTAACCTATCAACGCATTAATAACCCCGGGAATTTGCAATGCATAAGTACGCAGTTGCAACAGACGATGAGTGAGCTCTAGGTGCGCGGGTTCATTAAATGCTATCATTGCGGCGTGATCGCCGTAGGAGTATAGTTCCACTGGTTTCCCCCTCTGTTGAACTTATACGTGTCCACTTGAAAACGGTAACTTAAGAATCAATTGTATCGTATGGGGCGAAACTTGCCACGATCTCGAAACAAATATGTGGTACCATGAAATTCGAAAAGTAGGTGGACACTGACATGAAATTTGTTGCGTGGCTAACAATCGTGGATCATGAAAAAAACTTGCAACACCGTCCTGAACATCTTGCCTATATTGGGGAGCAGTACCGTGCAGGAAAGGTTTCAATGGCAGGGCCTTTTGCAGACAAAAGTGGCGGCCTCGTGGTTTATGAGACAGAATCATTGGAGGAGGCCCGCCATTTAGCTAATAACGATCCGATCGTGAGTTCTGGAGCGCGGACCGTGGTGGTGAAATTGTGGCCTATTCTTGATTTAGCACAGTTATAAGGGTGGATTGACAGGGCGCTGTCTTGCGACAGTGTCCTTTGCTGTAAATAGCGTCTACCGCTTTATTGGAGTGTGAAGGATTTCGTCATCGGAAGGATGGTGCGGGTGTATTCCAACAGTTGTGGATGAAACGACAAATAATACCGCCGTTATGGTCTCAGCGGGTC
>JAMCTO010000161.1 GCA_023381095.1 Bacillota bacterium | reverse complement strand
CTACCTGGGAGAAAGTATATCAAGAGGCATTGGATGGGAATCGTTACTGGGACCAGGTGGCGCAGTCCCGTACGTGGCTAACCCCCTACACGCGTGTTACCGAAGGTCAATGGCCGCAAGTCCGGTGGTTTGTGGATGGCGTCACTAATATCACCCTGGATTGTTTAGATCGCCACATTAACGAGGGACGGGGAGATCAGATAGCTTACATCGCATTAACTGAACAAGGGCCAGAGAGACAACTCACTTACCAAGAATTGATAGATGAAGTGGACCGAATAGCCCGGGGATTATCGGCGTTAGGCATCACTCGGGGTGACCGCGTCATTATTTACATGCCGCTGGTGTGGCAAGGCATCGTAGCGATGCTGGCCACTGCCCGGATTGGGGCTATTCATAGCGTGGTCTACGCAGGTTTGGGAACGTCTGCCTTGCGAAACAGAATTGAGCAAGCAGAAGCCAAAGCCGTGTTGACCGCTGACGTCACGTACCGGCGCGGCAAGGCCATTTCGCTTTTGCCTATGGTCGAAGCTGCCCTAAAAGATATTCCGGGGGTCGCTCATACCGTCATTTTGCGTCGCCAACCGGAAACCATACTGCCCCCTTCAACCCTGGACTGGACCGAATGGTTTTCCCAGAACCATCCCCGCGTTCCAGTAGCACCGATGCAATCAGAAGACCCCTTGTTCATTTTATTCACCTCAGGAACCACCGGTAGTCCCAAAGGAGCTTTGTTCGTCCACGGCGGATATTCCGTAGGCGTGCCCCAATTGTTGCGACAATCCATTGCCTATCAACCCGGCGACATCTTCTGGTGTATGTCTGATATCGGGTGGATTGTCGGCCATTCTCTGATTGTCTATGGCCCCCTTATTGCTGGCATGACGACAGTCATCCGCGAGGGAGCTCCCGATTTTCCCCAGCCTGATGCTGTATGGGATACTATTGAACGGTATCGTATCACCAAAGTGTATACGGCACCCACTGCCGTCCGCATGTTGCGTAAATTTGGCGAGGAGTATGCCGTAAAACACCAGCTTGACTCGTTAAAATTAGTCGCCTGCGCGGGTGAGCCCCTCAATCCGGAAGCTTGGCGCTGGCTCCATGACGACGTGGGCCATGGACGTTTTGCCGTGGTCGACAATTGGTGGCAAACCGAAACCGCTGGTCCCACCATTGGCACCTGGCCCACCATGGCCGCTAAGCCCGGTAAAGCGGGCAAACCGTTTCCTGGAGTCGGTGCCCGAATCGTGGACGCCAAAGGACAGGATCGTCCTCCAAACCAGGGAGGCTCGCTAATTTTAACGCGACCATTGCCCCAAATGTTCCGCGACGTGTGGGGAAACCATGCGCGTTATGAAGAATATTTCGAGACGGTTCCCGGCTCATATTTATCTGGTGACGTAGCGGTATTAGATGCCGATGGATACTTTGAAATGTTAGGCCGGGCAGATGATGTGCTTAATGTCGCAGGACACCGCATTGGTACCGCAGACGTGGAATCAGCTCTGGTATCTCATCCAGCAGTGGCTGAAGCCGCCGCAGTAGGAGTGCCCGATCCCCTAAAAGGCGAGGCCATTGTTGCCTATGTGCTGCTTCGGCCATCCCATCAGCCCGATCCGGCCATGGAAAAAGTACTCATCCAACACGTTCGCCAAGAACTAGGACCGATTGCCACCCCCTCCGCCATCCGGTTCGCGGACAAACTTCCTAAAACGCGAAGCGGAAAGATCATGCGGCGTGTCGTAAAGGCATGGGAACTCGGACAAGACCCGGGAGACCTCACTACCTTGGATGATTAGGGTGTTCCGCAATTGCACACGAGCGCCCCGCTAAACTGGGCGCTCGCAACTGGGCAATTAAGCAATCGGTTCCAATTCCGCTGATTGCGGATCCTCTTCCTGAGCACTGCGTTCCAATGCCTGCCTCTTGGTTTCGGGGATTGCCACCAATGTCAGTATGGCAGCGACCGCCGCAATCGAGGCTAAAAACCCTATGGCAAAGGATTCTCCCATGCTCTTGAAAATCGCAGGAAACACAAATGCAGTTAATGCGGCTCCTAGCCGTCCCGATGCTACTGTTAGAGATTGAACCACACTGCGTACTTTGGTGGGGGAAAGTTCCACACCCAATATCCCTGATGCCGATACCGAACCCGGACCAGCCTGTTGCAGCATGTTCTCGGTTCCGTAGAGCATCAAGCCTATCAGGGGCACTGCAGCAGCCTCAACCCGATATATACTAAAAGCCAGCAAAGATGCCGCCATGCCGATAAACCCTAGAATTTGCAACGGTTTTCGGCCCCATCGGTCAATGAGCAGCATTGCTACTACCCCTCCAGGAACCACGAAACAGAATTCCATCACCAACTGAAATGTTCCTGAAGACAACCCAATCCCTTTAGCAATTAGTGAAGGTCCAAACAAAATCCCCGAATAGGCCACAATATCAAACAAAAACCATAGTAATGCAGCGGCGGTAAATCGCTTCCATTGATGAGCGAAATAATATGAAAGAGTATGGGCATCCTTAAGGTTTCCATCGATTCGGAGAGTTCTGTGCGAACCCACCACTTCGGACACCACTTTTTCGACTTCTCGGCCGTCTCCCGCAATTCGTGCCAAAAAACGAGCCGTCTCAGGCATTTTTCGACGCAAATATATTACCGATGCAGCAGGTAGCGACCCAGCCGCTAACACAATGCGCCAAATTAAATTGGGCGGTACATGAAACGCCATCAAGACTAAGTAGAGGACCGCAGCAAAGGTTGCTCCCAAGCCCCAAGTAATCCCAAACCCTAAGGCCACACTTTTCCCTCTATCTGCGGCATTGGAATGCTCTCCCATGATTAACGGCGACAATACATAATCCGCTCCCACCCCAATTCCTAAGATAAAACGCACCGCGATTAGTTCGGGAATATTGCCAACAAAGGCTTGCGCCAACGCTGCGACTGCCATAATGGCAACATCGAGACCGTAAAATGCCTTGCGACCCCGGTTTGCTAAAAAGCCAAAAATAATCGCGCCTAAAGCCGCACCCACCAGTGCTGAACCCGCTAATAACGAGCTCTCGATGCCGGTTAGACTTTTAACCCCAAATGAGGCCAAAGCTAATGTCAGCACTATGCCGATGGACGACAAGTCGTAGCCATCGGTAAACACTCCCATTCCGGTGGTGAATATTGACTTGCCATGAAACCATCCGAATTTGGCTTGGTCCAGAGGTTCGAATAGGCCTTTCGCGCTGCTCATTTCGTCTCTCCTTTATTGGATTAGGTTTGAGCCACATATTCTCGACTCTGGCCCATCATAAAATTGACAGATTAACGTCTCATGACACTATGATTAACGGTTAGTTATAACATGGTTAAAATTTGCCAGGACCTAGAGCATGACATAAACGTCATGCACTTGGTCATAGGGATATAGCGCAACTTCTGGGATGGTTTAGCACTAGTCGTGAGCGTAGGGTATCGAAAGACGATAAGCAATAACATCCTTAGATTTGTATTGGTCTCTCAAAATTCTTGAGGCATGTCGACAGGCCACCTTGGTCTCCTTAACCAGTACCAAACCACTTGCGCAGAACGGGCGAAGACCAGGCAATATTTTCCAAACGCTGTAGTAGCATTCCGCGTCAGGATAGAGACCGCCACCTCAACCGCTGGCACCAAAATTATCATTGCCGGACCAGACATACCAAACTTGGCCCTTCACTTTGAGATTACTACGCTATCGCGAATGATAAACGTGCCTTTCGGGTCTCTCTCCTACGCCGCTAACGCTCCTCTTTTTATAAACACCCATATGTGTAAGCTGGATTAAATACCGGTCCACTGTCGCAGGATTAGTGGTTTCGTCATCCTCCGGTCATTTCAGGCGACTACTCGGTGCCGGCCAACAGCAAAATGGTGATCAAATTACCGGCAATAACCCGACCGCATGCCTTGTTTTAGAATTTTCCACCCGGTGGATTTTTGCAAGACAAGCTAACGATTGTCTTCAACCAACCTGATATCCAGCTTCCCGTATCGCTTCTTTCAAACTTTCTTCGGTTGTGACCGTCCCATCATATGTTACTTTAGCCTCATTGTTTGCCAAACTAACTGTTGCTGACCTCACACCAGGAACCGCTTTTAAAGCGTTAGTCACCGTCATCACGCAATGATCACAAGTCATTCCTTTTATACCCAGGGCAATTTTCTCCATCGTTGTATCTCTCCTTGAGGTTTCCCCTCGACAAATGTTTTGTTGCTTCTCCAACTATGTGTTGTTGCTCGATATATTCTCACGTGAATCCACATTAACGCGACGAAGCGTCAGGGAATTGGTGACTACCGACACCGAACTAAACGCCATGGCAGCGCCTGCCACCATCGGTGAAAGAATACCGAAAGCCGCCAAGGGAATTCCCACCACATTATAAAACAGGGCCCAAAAGAGGTTCTGACGAATTTTTGCCATGGTGCGCCGTCCGATGGACACAGCGCGGCGGATGCCATCCACTTCTGGCCGGATCAACGTGATGTCCGCAGTTTCTACGGCAATGTCGCTACCTTGGGCTATGGCAATACCGATATAGGCTTTGGCCAATGCCGGAGCGTCATTGATGCCGTCTCCTGCCATCGCAACCTTGCGCCCTCGTCTCGCCCACTCGGCAATCAACTCCGCCTTGCCTGTCGGGGACAACTCTGCATAGACACGAGAGATGCCTACCTGATCAGCGACCGCCATCGCCGTAGCACGGCGATCTCCAGTAAGCATGGCCACTTCAAGTCCCATACCCTTAAGCGCAGCGACTGCTTCTTTGGCGTCATCGCGTATGGCATCGGCGATGCTAATAAGTCCCACTAAAGATTCATCACGGGCAACAAATACTACGGTTTCGCCTTGCGTTTCCCATTGTTCCACCTGTGCCTCATATCGAGGCAAGACCGCCAGAGAGACACCATAATGTTCCATAAGGGTGCGATTCCCCAATAAGACCGTATGACCGTCGCCATCTTCACCCACGATCCCCATAGCAGGTTCCAGATACACATCACTGATGTCAGGCCAAGTCTCTTTTCCCGGCGCTTCCGACAATATAGCCCGGGCCAATGGGTGGTTGGCTTCTGATTCCAATGCTGCCGCCAACGCCAGTATCGTATCCCGACTCTCGGTCTGCCGTACCGCCAGAACCTTCCGCACCTCCGGTTTACCCCGGGTTAACGTTCCCGTCTTATCCAACGCCACCCAGTTAACTTGGCTGGCGCGCTCTAACGCCTCGCCGCTGCGGAACAAAATGCCGTGCCTTGCGCCCATTCCCGACCCTACCATCACAGCCGTGGGTGTGGCCAGGCCTAGTGCGCATGGGCAAGCCACTACTAATACTGCAACGGCCGGCAATATCGCCAAAGACCAGTGACCCGTCACTCCGCCAGTGGCAGCATACGTCACTACCGCTATGGCCATCACTGAGGGCACAAAGATATTAGCGATCCGATCCGCAAACCGTTGAATCGGCGCTTTAGCCGATTGCGCCTCTTCTACCGCATGCACAATTCCCGCCAAGAGGGTATCTTCGCCTACTTTTTCTGCCCGCATCACAAAGCGACGATCTCCCTGATTGACGGTGCCAGCTACTACTGACTGATGTTCATGCCGTTCTTGCAACAAAGGTTCACCGGTCAATAATGATTCATCGATTAAAGCCATTCCTTTTGTAATCACGCCATCTACTGGCACACGAGATCCTGGCAATACCTGAATTTCATCTCCTGCCACCACTTGTTCCAACGATACGTCAGCCCACTCCGATCCTCGCCAGACCATCGCAGTATCTGGCCGTAACGCCAATATCTGTTGTATGGCCTCCGATGTGCGCCCTTTAGCCACCGCTTCAAGATATTTTCCAATTAAGATCAGGGTGATCACGGTTGCAGACGAATCAAAGTACAATGCTTTGCCCACAAACATGTCGTAAGTCGACAACGCCCAAGCGGCCAAGGTCCCCAATGCGACCAACACATCCATATTGGCGTTGCCGTGCTTTAAATTAAGCCATGCCCTGCGCGTGAAGCTGAATCCCGGTCCCCATTGCACCACGCTGGCGGCGAAAAATTGTATTGGCCCGGCCACCAACGCCCCGGGGCCTATCGGCACCAGCATGTGCAACATGGCCCACCATACCGGAAGGCTAAATCCAATCGCCACCCAGAGCCGTCGACGAGCTTGTCGCGACTCCTTAACACGGGCATCATCGCCAACAACGGACACTGCCTCGGGGGCGGCTCCCGCCATATCCAAACTTTTGCGTACTCCATTGGGATCACCGACCCCTTTGAGTAAATCCACAGCAATGGTTCCTTGAGAGGGATTGCTGCGGACTTGGGTCACCCCGGGCAACTGTCTCAGATCCCGTTCTAATTTATTCCGTATAGGGGCTTCATCCAATCCCGTCACATGAAAGCGGACGGTTTGGGTTCGGACTTGATATCCAATTTCCGTCACCGCGCGAATGAAGTCCTCGGGTCCGACGGTTCCAGGATCAAACACAATGTTGGCTTTTTCCAGAGCCAAGTTCACATCCGCAGCCGACACACCGGGGATATGGCGCAATTCCTTTTCGATCCGTAATGAGCAACTGGCACACGTCATGCCGGCAATATCCAGGGTCAACTGGTCACGGTTCGCTGCTATCTCAGTATTTGGCATCGGTCTTCCTCCCAGCTACCGTTTCACAACCTTACGGATGACGTGCATGACTTCTCGAATTGATGCCTCGCCATTTTTTGCTTGTATGGCGTCGGTTACACAACCCGATAGATGGCTTTCTAATAGGATTAGCGATACTTCGTCGAGCGCACCGCTAAGTGCGCTAATTTGTTGCAATATGTCAGGACAATAACGACCATCGTCAATCATTTTCATGATGCCCTTGACTTGCCCTTCGACGCGTTTAAGACGTGCCATTAACGCTTCGCGTTGCTCTTCATAAGCATACACGGTGCCACCACCTTTAATACTGGTACTCCCCTATAGTATACACCGCGACCGAAATTTTGTGCATGCTAAATGCGACTGCGTGCTGGCCATGCCACATGAAGGGCCTGGCGCTCGCGCTCATAAATGGCAACAAATTTTTCCGCCGCTTTGTCCCCAGATAGCAATTCCAACTTACGCACTTCGAGGGGGTCGGCTTTGCGGATAATCGCAAGTTCTTCTGCAGTCGGTTCAGGCGTTACCTCAATGGATTCTGTGAAACCTGATACAGGAAAAGCCGTCCGCTCCTGCACCATCTCCCTAGTCACTCCCGGATGCAATGACAAAATAGCCATCGAACCGCCAGGGCCGGAAAAAGTAAACACCCCCAAATCGGTTACCAGTAGGCTCGGAGCGCCACTTCTTCCCAAAAGCTGGTCACGTTCTGGACCGTTACCGGCTCCGCTGCGAAAATCTACCCGAGATACCACGCTGCGTGGGTTGTGATGAAGAACGTAATAAAATATTTGCGACAGATGACTGGTATCTTCGGGTATCCCGCGAGATCCCACGAGCGCCACTTTAGGCCTTTGCCAGGGCCCGATCGCGCTAATGTTGACATTGCCAAATTGGTCAATTTGGGCAGGATTTATCCATATGCGGAACAAGTCACAAAATATCGCATCGAAAATCTCTTCCATAGTAAGCGGAATGCCACGTTGCACGTCCGTTAAAAACTGCCCCAAGGTCAATGTCGGAAGCGGCGTGACCTCCATGCCGGACTCCGGGGTAGCCAACACCGCCAATTCCGGTGCATGCGTCTTTTTGGCCACGAGCGCAGCCAGCGCTCCAAAAGCGGTGACCGAACTAACCATCACTTCCCCCGAAAACTGGTGGGCCATGGTGGCGATCATCAATTCATCCAATGAATATTCCATCATCCTCAGTCCTTCCCATGTGGATTTAGACGTGCAACCGTGACACCAAGCCTTCGCGACCACCCATGCGATCTAAATATTGCTCATGGTCGACCCAAACCATGCGGTCTTGGTAGGCATGCCAACGTTCAAGGTCACCCGTCGCCTCCATATATTCCTCCATGTGGCGTAGATCGGCGCGATATTCTGGAGCGCATCCCGTGGGGTGGGCTCCCCATGGCAACTCAGCCACACCTTGGGTGTGAATTCGCATAATCTGTACGTCGCGACCAAATCTTTGCAACTCATCGCCATGGAGAATTCGTTCACAAGACATAAACGTGGTTTTAGCCGCTTTTGCACAAAGCACATCAATGTGGCCGTCTCCGAGAATCACCCCGTTTCCCCGTTCGTCCGCATAGTTCACATGAATCAAGGCAAAGTCTGGATGGATTGCGGGAACCGCCACCAAAGTTTCTCCGCCAAACGGATCAGTAATGGTGCGAAATGATGGATTCACGGCAAGCACGTCCGTTCCCAATCCTGCTCGGGTAGGAAGAAAGGGAACCCTCTTAATGGCAGCGTCCAAGCCCGCCATTACGGTATATTCGGTCCATTCTTCAAACGTCACATTAGAGTTCTGGCGCGCTCTTCGGAAATTGGGAGCCAACCCCATTACCTCAAACCCGACAAATGCGTAAATAACTTTGGTAACTACCCCCAAACCAAGCAACAAATCCACCTCAGGGCCCCCAACATTCACAATTAACGTCAGATTTTTACGCCCGCTCCGGGCCAAAGCGCGTACCAAAGCCATAGGTTTACGCGACAACGAAGATCCCCCAATGGTGATACTGGCGCCATCGGAAATTTGCTCCACCATAGCCTCTGCAGTTAACGTTTTATTCACTATGTTTGCACCCCCTATGATGACACTTAGACATCGTAGGGGAAATCTCCTGCCTTTAATTGGGAAAATTGACCACTCCAGGATGAGACATGAATCCTGTCTAGAAATTGGCTGGGGAAAACCCGGGTAATTGTGCCACAGGGGGTGATACTAGATCCATGTCGATATTATGGAGGTGACAATATGGCTCGTGGGAGCAGCACAGGAAACCGCGCTTTGGTCCAAGGGGCAACCCGCGCATTGGATCAATTCAAGTATGAGGTGGCGCGCGAACTCGGCATACAGGGAGTAGAAGATGGATATTGGGGCGATTTGCCCTCCCGTCAATGTGGCGCAGTAGGTGGCCACATGGTGCGCAAGATGATTGAGATGGCCGAACAACAACTCGCCGGACGCCGCTAACGGCAACCGACAACATCACAGGGTGACTCCGCGCCTCCAATGGACAGCGCGGCCAATCCCTGTTTTACCGTCGGATATGAGGATTTTGTGATGGCCAACGACTTCTGAGCCTGGACAACGGCGGAACTTTGCGTGTTGACGGGCGCCATTTATCGAGATACGGATATTCGATCAAAATGGGTGGACCGACGACGACTAATGCATTAGTGCTCCCTTGTGCAGATGATTAACGGTGTAAATTCATGACCCGCAGTCAGAATCTGCCCCTTACAGGATGTGTAGTGACAAACGTAGTTACTCCGATAAAAAAACAATAGGTAATTTAATGTTTTGTCACACCTTTCTATCTTCACCAAGGCGCGGTTTTACCGCTCTGGCGACAACAAGCCTCCACCGCTAAGTTCGCCGAGAAAGGCCCATTGATAGGGACTCGGCCCACATCCGATCAGGGCGATGGTAAAATTTGGTACACCATGAGGTGGCCGGCGCTCTGAATGAGAATGCAGTGCCCATCGGCCGATAAGAAGGCCTCCCCATAGACGCCCCACTTCCACGGCAGGGATGCCAATATTTGGCCGTGACCATTGAGTAGCACCAGATGGTGGCGGTTCTGGGACAACGCAAGGATCCGGATGGCGCCTTCGGCAGTAATCGTGGCCGACCGCACCGCCGAGTACCGCTGGGCAGAGATGGGAATCATGCCCAAGCGCTGTCCCGCCCGCACGAGCACCGCTTGGGCTCCATACACGATTTGTTGGCGTGACCATGGAGGCACCGCTAGCATAGCCATCGACTTACCATACGGGTTAAACCAGTTGGCAATGTCCATCTGAGTCAGGAGATGTCCTTTACTGCCGTAGAAATTCCAGGTACGAAAAGGATCCATGGTCTCCACCAAGACTTGGCCGTTGGCGACCAGCGAGTAGGGAGAGATGGATCCATAGGTCGCTTCGGGCAGGCCGGGTGCCGTTGGGGGAGGCGTCCGAAATGTGGTCACCAAGCGGCCGCGATCCGTCCATAGCGTCAAGTTACTCAACAAGATGCGGCGACCGTCCGACGAAACGAGGAGGGGCGACGCCACGTTTCCCGATTGCGGCAGCGAAATCTGACCCTGGATGTGGCCAGTGGTTAGATTCATGATCTGGATTGGACCCCGATAACCACTGATCCCTGCCTTCAAAGCAGCAGTCCCCGTGTCACGGTTGTAGGCCTCAATAACCGCCAACGGCGCATGAGGGGCTACAGCGACCGCCCATGCCCACTGCGTTCCCCCGGTGGGCGGCGGCAACTGGTGCTGTGTTCCATGATGCCACCAAGCCAATCCCCCTTGGGAGGTGGTCCACACCACCACCGGCGAAGAGCTGGCGGGCGCGATGAATGCATCCACAGGAAGTTGTTGCAATATGCGATGCCCAGAGGGGTCAATCAAGGTAGCCCCCGCGGATTGACCGGAACGGGAAGTTTGGGCAACGAGCGCCCACCCGTTCGCTGTGACGGGAAATCCATCGGCTGCCCAAATTACGTGGGCATTCGCCATGTTAATGGATTCTTTAAGATGTACGGCAGCCTTTACCGTAGGTGTCTTCGACCTCGAAATATTTCCTGCCAGATTGCCGCAGCCAGCCAAGAGTCCGATTACGGCACCCAGCGCCAAGAGACGCCCTATCGTCTTCAGGGGTACCACTCCCATTTTGTACTGTGTCTACAACAACGCGGGATCATGACAAGAGGTTACCGGCTGCTTGAGGACGACGCGCTCGCAAAACACGTGATGTACTGATAGGTCGAGTGTGAGGTTCCGAAGATAACATGTCTTTAGGAGATTACAGGCGGGGTTTCGATACTGTGCCAGATTGGCTCCCAGACTGCAGCTGCTAACCTTGATGATTGGGAATGGTAGTCCAGTGCCTAACCGGCCAGTTGGCGCCTCAAGGTTCCGATGTCAGCGTACATCAAACCGTGTCCTCGCTCGTCTTTTTTATCCGACATATAATCCGGTGTTGCTTGGATGTTACGTCTCATGCTATCCATCGCAAAGCCCGTTTTGGCATCCAATGGAAATTCCCTGTTAACGAACTGGGATCCATCATAAAATCCGCATACACTAAATTTCCAAAATAATCTTTCCAAACACTCCTCCCGACTGAAGGTGTTCGTGCGCCTGATCTGCCTGCTCTAATGGATAGGTATGGTCAATAACTGGTGTCAGCTCCCCACGAGCAAATAACGGTAAAATTCTGGGCAAGATTGCACTGCTTCCCAAAAACGCACCTAAAATATTCTGACGTCGCCGAAATAACCGACCTAGTTCGAAACTCACTAGGCCACCTGTAGTGGCTCCTACGGTGACAATGGTCCCTCCCCGTCTGGTAGCAGATAGCGATTGCTCGAAACTGGCTTGGCCCAAAGAATCCACCGTGACGTCGGCTCCACGTTGCTGGGTTAATGTCATCACTTCGCCCACCATATCTTCTTCGCCATCCCAGGTCAAAATTTCATCAGCACCGTATTGGCGCAATCGGTCCGCATGTTTGAAACTTGGCCTTACTACCGCGATGACCCGCAATCCGCGTCGATGTGCCAGCTGTAGAGCCGCTAACCCCAGGCCCCCGTTTGCTCCCCATAGCAGCACAGTTTGCCCCGGCAACACCTGGGAACGCATATAAAAATCCTCTGCAGTAATATACGGCACCCCAATCGAAGCCGCCTCCGCAAATGTCAGGCCGCTCGGCATGGGCACGACATTTTGAACAGGAACCACGGCATACTCGGCATAGGTCCCGTCAAATATCTGAAAAGCATTGCAACTAGGCTGCTCGCCCGCCAAACAAAAACGACAGCGGCCGCAACTAAGGCCAGGATTGATTACCACACGCTGCCCCAGGGAAAACCCGACCACATCACGGCCCAGCGCATCAATTTCGCCTGCTCCATCGCTTCCCGGAGTTTTGGGATTGCCAAATCCCCCGAACGCGCCTTGGCGCACCCAAATATCCCGATGATTGATTCCCGCTGCCCGCAACCGAATGCGGACGGATCCCGGACCTGGCTCGGGTGTAGAAACTTCTTGATATTTCAATACTTCGGCGTTGCCCGGTTCAAATATTTGTATGGCTCGCAATCCCGACATCCTCCTACGATACGACTTTTCATTGCTACTGTACCAAATTAGCCTAATAGAGCGCTAGACTTTTCTCCCCACCGCTAAATCGCGATCATTTCTGTACCGCATTATCTCCACATCGCCCACGAAAAAGACCAAGCCAGTGCCCGCGTTTGGCGCCAGAGGCCAAAAGGTTGAAAGTTTTCAGGAAATATTGGCCAGTCCCAATGCAATCGCGCCGGATCTTGGACGAATTGCAAGAACTGAAGCACCATGGTGCGACGCCTCGCGGTTAATGCGGAGGGTTTTTGGATCAAGTCA
>JAMCTO010000160.1 GCA_023381095.1 Bacillota bacterium | reverse complement strand
GTCCAGCGCTTGATCCGTTGGACAGCCTCCTCGATATGGGTCAACGTGCTGACGTTGTCACGTTTCGGCATAAATCACGCGCCGTGTCGAAAGAATTTCCTCCCGCAATACGGGATAGAGCCGCTGCTTGTTGGCCACATCGACGCGACGTCCCAATAGCTCCTCGAGGTCTCCCACCAAACGCCCCACGTCAAAGAGCGAGCGGATGGCAGATGTGGGTCCCATTTCATACAGCACGTCGACGTCGCTCTGGGACGTAAAATCGTCGCGCAAAACCGACCCAAAGAGTGCCAACTCCCGAATCCCATAGCGATGACAAAGGGCGGTCAACTCGTCCGGGTCGATGGAGATCGGTAAGCGTTCAGGAATACTCACGGTCTGGGGCATGCGACGTCCCTCCTTCTCCTATCATACGGCGTGCGCCCAGAGCAAATCAAGGTTTCTTCGGCTTTTCTCAGACTATTTGCCTAAATCGCTAACCGGCCCTTTAGCGCCTTAAGAGTTCCGGTTCCAGAATACATCAATACTCGTCTTTGCGGGCTGACCGGAAGGAGAACCTCCTCACACGATCATTCCGATCAATCACATAATCCGGTTTTGCCTTCACGTGACGGTCCGATTCGATCCATCACAAAATCCGCATTGGCACCACCATAATGAACACCGTGTAAATGGCGGGATCCATCATAATGTACAATGACTGTTTCCAGAAAGATGAATCGGAACTTATGGATTTGATTCTATGTGGCATTACAGTAGAATGTCAGTAACACTGTTTCTAAAGGAGTTCCCAGTTATGTCGAAGCCCCTTATCATTCAAGCAGCCATGGTCACGCCGATTACCCCCGAGTTCATTATTGATTACCACACTCTAACCCGACTGATCGAAAGACTGATAGCCCATCACGGGCTGGATTTGTCCATCTTGGGATCCACCGGCGAAGGCGCCTTAGCCCCCCGAAAATTTCGCGCTGAGTTTCGCCAGGCCGTCATGGACCGTGTGCAGGACCGATGCGCTGTGTATACCGGAGTGCTCAATCCGGTGCCGTCGGAAACGCTGGATGAGCTACGTTCATTGGAGGGACTCGGGTTTTCCGGGGCTTTAGTACCCCCTCCATTTTATTATTTGTTAAGCGATGTCGAGATACAGAGCTATTATGAGATGTTGGCAAACCAGTCCCCGGTTCCTCTGATGTTGTATAATATTCCTCCCTACACCAAATTATCGCTGTCTCCTAACCTCGTATCCAAATTGGCGGATCATCCCAACATTATGGGACTCAAAGATTCTAGTAAAAATTTCGAGTATTTTTTAGAATTGCGCCACACGGTAGGTGACCGTGAGGATTTTCACCTTCTTGTAGGAACCGATACCTTGATTGCAAGTTCGATACAGGCTGGCGGCGATGGTACTGTATGCGCAATTGCAAACTTAGCTCCCGAATGGGTCAGCCTAACCTGTCTTGCAGCTTTGGATGGTAATCCTCATGGATTAGCGGAAGAGAGTGGAAGGCTTGCTGACCTCGCCTATCTGGTCCGTTCTCTGGGGGGAGTTGCTGCATGGAAATATGGGGTTCAGTTGATAGACGGCGGTCAGGGATCCCTGTTCGCGCCTTTTCAGCCCGTTAATCCTGAAAGCGCAGCGGCAGAGCGACTCAAACAATTTCTCCAAGCGCACCATCTGGCGGGGTAAGTGTTACCAAGGGCTTTTCCATAAATCGGTTGTCCGCTGCCTTGTAACCTAAAACCTGATTACACGCGGCCACTTGTAAGTTGTGACAACGTTCGGCAGCTTCCATTAAGAGACGCCCGATAGCGCGTCGGCGGAATGGATCAGCCACTGCCAGGTGGTCGATCCACGCCCAGCGCCCGTCAAATGCCCCCAGCACACAACCTATGAATTACTCCATTGGTAGCCTCAATAGTGCTACCTAAACCGCCCAACCGCCTCCACATAACTTTGCTGGTCATCTCCCCAATCCCAGGACAATCCTGCACCCTTCCACAATTTCACTAAATCCGCGTAATCACCTTTCGTTAACGGCCGTAATACCACAATTCCACACCCCTATGCGATACGATGTGGCAACAGCGCGCGTCGTGTGCCTCACGCCTTATGGTGAAAATTCGTGACTAATCGTCAGTCCCATTTCACACTCGACGTCCGATAGTAAGAGCCACCACCCTTAAGGATTCGACCAACTCACGGAAGTGGGGCAATGTGAGACTTTGCGGCCCGTCCGACAACGCCTCTGGAGGATTTGTGGTGGACTTCAAGATGCGGCCATCAGCACCAGCGGCAACGCCAGCGCGGGCCATTGGCACCACCCAGCTCCGGTGCCCGGTTGCATGGGAGGAATCTACAATAATCGGCAAATGCCATACTTGCTTAACAACGGGGATTGCGCTTAAATCCAAGGTAATCCGCATTTTGCCTTCATTGGTACGTATGCCCCGTGCACACAAGCTGATGTTGGGATTGCCTTGGGCCGCAATATATTCCGCCGCCATGAACCACTCATCTATCGTGGCCGCCCGATCTCGTTTGAGCAGGACCGGTTTTTTCGTGG
>JAMCTO010000159.1 GCA_023381095.1 Bacillota bacterium | reverse complement strand
TGTACTCTCATTGAATTGCTGGCTCTCTTTGGCTGGTTGGGCATACCCATAGACATCGCCATTGTTATTGTCAGTGTTGTCAATATTGTCTTGGCTACTTTCGGCTATGACCTCATTCATCAATATGAAAGATGGGTAGGATATCTTTTTATCATAGTCTTTGCTATTCTTACTATCCGATTGCTTGAGCTCTATGCACCCCACCAATATTTTGGCGGTCATTTTGTCTGGAGCACGTTTCTTCTGGCGGTCTCGATTTCCGCAACCTGGCAAATTACTTATGCCCCCTATGTAGCCGATTATTCGCGATATCTCCCCTCGGATACCTCAATCAACCAATGCTTCACTTACACCTATCTTGGTTCGGTTATCGGCACAATGTGGATGATGGCCATTGGTGCCGTGGCAATGAAAGTCGCCAGCCAAGCGTTTAATGCTAATAGCGTTACTTTCATTGCAGAGAAACTGGGGGGGCCACTTGCCAACCTGGTGTTCCCCATCATTGTCTTGGGTATAATCGGTGTTAACGTTTTGAACCTCTATGGTGCTTTCATGTCCACCACAACAACAATACACGCTCTTAAACCGTGGCGTTTTGGTTTCACTTCGCGCGCCGGCATCATCCTCGCAGCCGGTGTTGTGGGTACAGTTCTAGCCATCTGGGGACAAGGAAATTTTCTTAACAATTACAGCAATTTTCTCTTGATGTTGCTCTATGTATTGATTCCTTGGACAGCAATCAATCTCACCGACTTTTATATCATCCGGCAAGCTCATTATGATATCCCCTACATCCTCAGTCCCGGGGGGCGATATCCGGGCTTTAATTTTCGCGCCTTGACAACATTTGTGGTGACGGTGCTGATAGAAGTGCCGTTTATCAATACCACTCTTTATGAAGGTCCAATAGCCAAAGCGATTGGTGGAGCCGACATCTCCTGGCTCGTGGGACTGATTTTGGCCAGTGTCCTATACTATGTTTTGATGCGTCCCGAACGCCTCAATCAATCCCATGGTTTAACCCAAAGTACACAAGACAGATAAGTTCCATGATAAATCCGAGACCAACGCAACAAAACTCACCAGGCAAATACAGAATACGATTCCCGGTTTGGTTAGTGTGGGCTCATGAAACAAGAATAAAGTCAACCCAAAATACGAGCAGAAAGGCAGATCGCTCATGCGGCAAATTATTATTCATGGAAAAATGTATCCTCTCGCCACTCCCCATGCTCCCAGGCGGGGGCGAGAAATGGCAGAGCAGAGTATTATTGACGATGGCGCCTTGGTGATGGACCAAGGAATCATTCAAGCGATTGGTCCCACCCCGCAAATTTTGGCTGACTTCGGTCCTCAGGCCACGCTGGTTGATGCGGACGGTTTGATTGTCATCCCCGGATTCGTCGACTGCCATACTCACCTGCCTTTTGCGGGTTGGAGGGCGGATGAGTACCGCCAACGCTTGAGGGGCCATACGTACGAGGAAATGGGGAAATTGGGCGGCATCCATCGCTCCAGCCAGCAATTCAATGAGAGTACAGACAACCATGTCATCGATTTTTGCGAACCCTTGCTCCAAGAGATGCTGTACAGCGGTACGACGACCCTTGAAATGAAAAGCGGGTACGGTTTATCCGTGGCGGGTGAATTACGACAGTTGCGCCTCATTCAAGACTTTCGCCACCGCGTCAGACAGCGCATCGTCGCCACCGGGCTCTTCTTGCACACTCCACCGATAAATCTCCCGAAAGAGAGATGGTTGTGGGAAGTCGAAAACGAACTGTTGCCTAAAGCTCACCAATTGCAGTGGCTTGATGCCGCCGATGCCTTTATCGAGTCCACCACATTTTCACCTGAAGATGTGGAAGGATATTTACGTCAGGCCCGGAAATTGAATCTCAACATCCGAATTCATAGCGATCAGTTTGCTCATCTGGGAGGCACAGACTTGGCGCTAAATTTGCGAGCACGGGGAATCGATCATCTGGATAACATCAATTCCCGCGATATCGCCCGCTTTGAGCGCAGTGATTCGGTAGCAGTATTGTTGCCGGGCGCGACTTACACTCTGAGCCACAAACCTTTTCCCCCCGCCCGCCAACTGATCGATCATAACATTGCCGTGGCCATTGCCAGTGATTTTAATCCGGGCACTTCGCCGATCTCCAGTATGCCTTTAATCATCTCCATGGCGGTGCGTTTCTTTGATCTCTCTCCCGAAGAAGCCCTGAGCGCTTCCACTATCAATGCCGCCTATGTGCTGGGAACCGAACGGGAGGTCGGTTCTTTGGAAGTCGGCAAACGCGCCGATGTGTGCATTTTGGATACGGACACTCTGGATGCTATTCCCTACCGAGCGGGACACAATCCCGTTCGCCAAATTTTTGTTCAGGGCACAATGATGTAAGCAGTTCTGCCTTTCCCATCCATTTGCCCTAACCATTCAGAACCCCAGACTCTTGAGCTTTCCCGATCCTTTGACCGTCTGCGTCTTGACAGCGATAGAATCCTAGAAAAGATCTCTGGGGATCGGGAACCGCGCCCCATGAAACCGTGTACATTGGTCAACTATAGGTCTCCCGCAAGGAGTTAAGGATGCGTCGAATTTCGATCCGCATTCTCGCGCCATGCTTTGTTCTGAAATTGGGCAAAGTCTACTTCATGGCTGACAGCTAGAGTTAAGGGGGGGTTCTTCTTCCCACATCCCGTTCTCCGACGACAGTTGCCCAACCTGGGCGAGATCTGTCGGTCCCGGTTTCCTTTGCTGTAGGTTCAAGCCACCCCCGTCAAGGCGACGGTGCGTTCCTAGGCCTGGCAGCCAATCGAAAACCTGTCGAAGTGGCCACCCTTCCCGGAGGGTTCTGCTGTCCGGATTGGTAGTCGTCACATTGCCTTATTTCTTGCGACCATCGAACCAGGCAGGGCTCTCGGGGTCAGTACAGAACCTTTCCCAGCGTGCCATCCCTAACCACTCAACAGGACTGGGGTGTTCACCCATACCCTTCACCGCTTGCACAGGAGCCCAACACCTCTGTGACAGAGAACCGAAGAAAAACAAAGGGGAGAAGGCGCTTCCTCCCACGAAGGAAACCGTGGGTTTCCGCGCTGAAATTTCTATGATTAAGGAATCCTCCTCCGTTTATTTGTGGGGACATTGTCAAAAAGCAATCAGGTGAACCACTTGCCCCACTATCGCTGTCGCCAACATAGCCACCCCTCCTCCCAAGAATAACCGTAGCGCCGGCCGAAGCGGAGGTGTCCCCGAAAGGCGACCACTTAACACTCCTGAGACGACGAGACCTATTAACGTGACGCAGACGATTACCACGATTCGACTCATGGTAGTTGCCGCCAGCATTCCCAGAAAGGGTACCAATCCCCCTATGAAAAAACTCGCTGCTGAAGCAAACGCTGCCTGCATGGGGCGTGCGGCCCTGTCAGAGTTTTGGCCAATCTCATCACGCAAGTGGGCTTCCAAAGGTCCCGCAGCATGCAACGCGATGGCAACTTGGTCAGCAAGATCTCGCGACAATCCTCGGGACTGATAAATAGCTGCCAATTCCCTAAGCTCTCCTTCGGGGTCTTCTTCTTGTTCCGCCTGCTCCCGCAATCGATCCGCCATCTCCACATCCTTTTGCGCACTGACCGAAACATATTCTCCCGCGGCCATCGACATTGCTCCCGCCATTAATCCGGCGAG
>JAMCTO010000158.1 GCA_023381095.1 Bacillota bacterium | reverse complement strand
CCAAACAACGCCCGACCCACCCAGATCCATCAAAGCGCAAAAAACCCAACAAGAAACGGAGAAAAAAGAAACCCCACCGTCACTGATGCCTGGGACAGCACATCGTAAAACTAACCTGAATCCGTAACAGGAAATTGACCCGCCGAGTGACTGTGCCAATATATGACATAATCTAGCAGATTAATTTTCATAGATCGCCTAACTATGCGGCATCCTCGTGGATCGTCAATTCTTTAACCCTAAGCGTCGTGCCGACACGTCAGTTGGAAGAGGTCGAAATCCCGTTGAGCCATGATTCGACGTTACATTTAGAACGAGTTAACAAGGTTTATCAACGCGGGAATGAGCAAGTAATGGCCCTCAAGAATGTTACTTTTTCTTTGACGGCGGGAACCGTGCTCGTGATTTTTGGTCCATCCGGCGGGGGAAAATCAACTTTATTACACCTGTTAGGGGGTATGGATCGCCCCAGTTCCGGCCAAATTCTCTTCAAAGGCCATGATATCGGACAGTGGCGCTCGGATCAATTAGCGCACTTTCGACGAGAAACCGTAGGTTTTATCTTTCAGTCCTTTCATCTGGTCACAAATATGTCCGCCCGAGAGAATGTAGAACTGCCATTAATGATGGCAGGCGTCCCCAAACCTGAACGACGCCAACGGGCCGTCGAGTTGTTGACCCGGGTAGGGAAACTCGATCCAATTATCGGGCCACGGAGCTGTCCGGTGGGCAGGCTCAACGGGTCGCCATAGCTCGAGCTTTAGCCATCAATCCCCCGCTCATTTTAGCTGATGAACCGACTGGCAATCTTGATTCCGCTAACGGTGAAGAAATTATGTCCCTCCTCATTTCGCTGGCTCATGAGGACGGTCATAGCGTGGTGATCGTAACGCACAATGAACAGTTTGCCAAACTGGCAGACCGGGTCCTGCGCATACGAGACGGAACCGTGCACGAAGAAGAAAGGCCACAGGCAGATCGGCCTCTGGCCCGGGTTGTATGGTCTGGCCTTTCATGCTCTCTGACGCGGCGCATCGTACGGGGTTTACTGACGGGACTGGGTATCGCCATCGGTGTGGCAGCCATGGTCTCATTGATTGGCCTCGGAACCGAACTTAAATCTCATGTGATCAAAAGTGTCACGTCTTTAGGCCCTTTAACGTCCATAAGCGTGTCTCCGGCAGCTCCTGGGTCCACCACCGGAGGCATACTGAGTGCCACTACCACCTCGGGGCCGACAAAACCCATTACACGCCATACCCTCCACCAATTTAGCCGGTTATCGGGCGTGTATGGGGCTTACCTGGATGCCACGTTTCTCACAAGCATCACGTATCATAAGCAATCCACGACCGTAGCGTTAAAACCCTTACCCCCTCGATCCCTGTGGAGCGTTTCGGATATTTTGCCCCACCTCTCAGTCGGGGCGGATGGCATCCCGTAACTTGGACGTGGTGCTTCCGGTAAACGTCGCTAAAGCTCTTGTGGCTGGAAAACATGCCAGCACGCACTCGTTGCTCGGTCAAAAAGTTCCGTTACGGGTAGAAACCCGCGGTGGCGGAATGTTTACCGGTGGAGGATTGATCTCCCCCTCTCACCCCTCCAAGCCCCAAAATGCGGTCATCGTCGGCTTAATGGGCTCCGGCGTCGATTATGTTCCCTATGACACCGCATTGCACTGGACCGCCATCGCCGCTCCTAATCCGCACCACATACATTACCCCGGGGTGACTGTCCTAGTTCGGAATGTGTCGAATGTATCCCCGGTTGCCCATCACATTGATGCTCTCGGCTTTAGCACGACCACCGCCCAACAAACCCTGAAGTCCGTGAACAAAAGTTTTGGTTTAATTGAAACCGGGTTGGGGACGGTTGGCGGCGCGTCGATTCTTCCGGATGACGAAGCGTGGAACCCCATTCTTGATGATTTTATCGATCAGGGATCAACATTGTACAGTCTGGATCCAGACGTGTTTCATCACCGATGGCTCGAAGTCCCTCAATATCTTCATAAACATCCCGAGTGGGAAGACACATCGGAATACAAATCGTTTACTAATCCGGGCAGAGCCGTAGGATGGATTTCGCCATGCTGAATCATCCACCTGACACTAATAGAACTAATGTGCAACACCTTCGCGGCTTCCGCCACACTCAACACCACCGGATGCGACTGTCCCGTCGCATCGCGGATAGCCTCCCAGATGAATGCCTGTGTCATCATCGTTGAATGTCTCCTTAGTCATCGCAACGCCGGAGCCCAATTTCCGGTCAATGAATCGCGCTCGCATCCCTCCTTTCTGCTCTTAGGCAAATATAAAGACTGTGCAGAGTATATCCCTGCATAGCTAATCTGTCCCGCCAATATCTTGATGTCAAACGCCGCGAATAACGCGGAACGACGACTGAGACCACTTTACTGTCACACCCCCAGGGTTTCACAGACAACGCGGTGGTTCGTGTGATCTTTTTTCTCTCTGAAGAAGAGAGAGAAGCGGGGATACACCCACTTGTCGGCGTCGGAGTGATCTCCTCCTCAGGCAAGTCTTTCGCTATGATCCCCCGCCATTCAGATGCTCCCACACTGTCATTGGTTGAACCGGAGACCTCTGCGGCAATGTCATCCTGGCAACCACGGCAACGATTCTCCGGAAAAGTGTGAGCCTATCATGCCGGAAGATTTTCGCACCAAAGAGGATGGAGTGCCGCCGAAGCACGGAATAAACCGGATGCGTAATCCGTTTGTCCTGCCAACACATGGCGTGTTGGGGCGAGCGGGAGTCATTCACTCCCAGGTCCACCTTTACGCATCCAGGGACAATTCGGACGATTCGATTGTGCATAAACCCGCAGAACCCAAAATGGTCTGCCGGTTCTCGCGTTATCTCCGCTCGTGGGGATGGAAGTGGGGATGGAACGCATTTTGCTAGTCGTGTGTGGGCAATAAAAAATCCGCAATCGCTTGCGGTGTCTCAAAAAAATTGGCTGGGGAGGCAGGACTCGAACCTGCGAATGCGGGATCCAAAGTCCCGTGCCTTACCAACTTGGCGACTCCCCAAAACCTCTATATATGGTGGAGCTTAGCGGGATCGAACCGCTGACCTCCTGCGTGCAAAGCAGGCGCTCTCCCAGCTGAGCTAAAGCCCCGTATGGAGCGGGTGATGGGAATCGAACCCACGTAATCAGCTTGGAAGGCTGAGGCTCTACCATTGAGCTACACCCGCAAAACTGGCAGGCCAGGAGGGACTCGAACCCCCAACCC
>JAMCTO010000157.1 GCA_023381095.1 Bacillota bacterium | reverse complement strand
TTGGGACACTGCGACCCAAATTTTTTCCGATGAGAACACCAGCCCACGAATGATAATGCCGGAAAAAATGGGTGACGAAGCCGCTAAAAACTTATGGGTAAAGATTAGATCGTTATGAGGAAGACTGCCCATTCTACAAATTCTTGGCACACACTACGGGCAGTGCCATACCGACAATCACTGCATCCTTCCTGCATGCTTTTTATCCCACCTGCAAAAAAAGTTTTGATAACTGATGTGGGCCAGAAGGAATATAAGGTGTCCGTGTCGAATAGTCGGATAGTTCAATCGTAAGACGTATGACAACTATGGGGAGGTTTTGTGATGCTAAGCAGGACGGAGATCACTCTAAAAAAACTCCGCGATCTTGTTTACATCTCCCATGAAGGAGATCGCTTGCCCTCAGAAGAGCAATTGGCGCGTTTATGGGATGTCAGTCGGCCGACGGTCCGGTCCGCCTTAACCCGGCTAGAAACCGAGGGCTATGTCGTGCGTCGACACGGGATAGGTAGTTATGTTTCTAAACCGCCAGTGACGTACCCTCCTATTGACTCGTTACTCAGTGTATTTGAAATTGTGAGACGCAACGGGTTCTCTCCAGCTGTGACCAACGTGCAGATTGACGATGTCCCGATAACCGCTAAAATCCGACAGGCCATGGGGATCGAGGCGCACGGTTCCGTAAAACGCATCGTTCGCACGGTGACCGCTAATGGCACACCGGCTATTTATTTAATTGACTTTCTCTCTTTAGCGCCTGACGATGTGACGATTCAAAAATTTGACGGCGAAACCTTGTCGAAATTTTTACAGGAAGCATACAACCTGTCTTTGGCCTACGCCATGACCACCATCAGTGTAGCAGGGGCATCCCCAGAAGTCAGTCAGGCCTTGGCTATTTCATTTGGGGCTCCAGTCCTTCAAATTGAACAGACCGCCTATGCCGAAAACAAATGTCCAGTGGTCTATAGTCTCGGGTATTACCGGGAGGGATTTGTCACCTATACCGTTTTACGTCGCATTGATAACATGCCGTAGTGTCATCGCGTTCAGGTGGTTCGCACCCTAAATTGGCCAGTAACTACTGTTGTCAGTTCAAAACACTTATCTAGGAGGGATCTCTCATGCGTAAAGTCGTGCTTCTCGGTCTCGACGGTGCTGTTCCCACCCTTGTTGAAGAATATGTCACGCAAGGGCTCTTACCACATTTTAAACAGCTCATGGATGACGGGTATTATACGCGAGCCTTATCCAGCTTCCCCGGCGTCACCCCCATCAATTGGGCGTGCATCTCTACGGGAGCGTACCCCGGCACCCATGGCATCGTCGATTTTGAGATTCACGAACCGGGGGAGCCCTTAAACGTCAAGCATGCAGCCTTTTCTTCGAACCAACTTCTGGCAGAAACGCTGTGGGAGAGCTTAGGACGTCAAGGGTACCGTACCGCTACGATTAATTTTCCGGGATCGTGGCCACCGAGGAGCCCTGGAATCACAATTGCGGGAGAAGGTTCCCCAGCCAGTCACTCGCGCTTTGAATTGCGCGCCAGTTCCTGCTTCGCGACCGATGGTTTCCGGTCCACCCTGCGCGAGGCCGACCCCTTGAAGATGCCCCATGATATTATCCACCTGGTGCCCGAATGGGATGCCCATGGATACGGTCCCGCAATCGCGGTGACGTTGGAACAGTCAAACGCCGGCCCCCGCATACGCATTCAGAGTGTGGACAATGTGGTGGAACCATTCGACCATGTCTGCGAGATCAATCACTTTTCCCCTTGGTTCCAAGGGAAGTTTTTGGTGCAAGGATCGCTACGGATAGGATTTTTTCGCGTATTGCTATCAGCACTACACACGGACTCCACCCTTCCTGACGTCTCGTTATATATTTCGCAAGTAATGCCCACGGATGGGGTTAGCGAGCCCGATGCCGTGGGACGTGAATTAATTGGTGCCGTGGGACCTATGCTCGAAAATTCGGGCGGGCGAGGGTATGAGCGCGGCTGGGTCAATGATGAGATTTTTCTTGAAGAAGGGATCTATAAAGGCCAATGGCTGGTGCAAGCGGCCCAATACTTGCTAACCCATAATCGCGCCGAAGCCATTTTTATCAAGTGGCATTTCCTCGACCATCTCGAGCACTTATTTTGGGGACAGATTGATCCCCTCTCCCCATGGTACGAACCGGACCGTGCACCGCATTTCGAATCACTGTTTCAAGCGGCTTATCAGGCTGCAGACGCAATGGTCGGAAGCATATTAAATGTCTTAGGACCCGAGGACATTTTGGTGGTCGTCTCAGATCATGGGCATATTGCCCAGGTCTTTTATCAGGGTCATCGCAACCTGTTAGTACAAGAAGGTTTTATCACCCTGAAAAGCCGCGATCCGGTGGAGGTGGATTGGGACCACACCATCGCTTACGCGGGACCGTGTCTGGGGCATATTCACATCAACCTCAAAGGCCGCGATCCGCAAGGCGTGGTCACTCCTCAAGAGTACGAGATGGTGCAGCAACGATTGATTCAAACATTAACCGCATTGACCGACCCTGAAACCGGGCAACATCCTGTACAACTCGCAATCCCCATTGAAGATGGGGTGGGATTTGGGCAATGGGGCCCCCGAGCTGGAGATGTCCTCTATTTCATGGAAGCAGGTTATACCGGCGATATCAATTGGTTCCCGTTGACTACGGATGGAACCGTACTATTGCCTATGACGCGCGATCTCGTAGCGACTGCAGATTATGGAGAAGGGCAATTTATTGCGTCAAAATTCCAAAGTGCGCACGGGTGCGGGTTGCCTTCCCGGAAATTAGGGCGAGGCACTGAAGAGGCGATCTTATGCTTGCGAGCGAAAGAATTCCACTCGCACCCGTTGACTCACCAACGCGGAGTTCGATTGGTCGATGTGGCTCCCACCGTGTCTGCTCTGTTGGGAGTTTTACCGCCTTCGAACGCTGAGGGGCGCATTCTGAAATGATTCGGGAACCCAGAGACCCATCGGTGTGAAACCGCTGAGGGAATCCTTCTGGATTGGGGGAGGTTGCGATGACCCTGATAAAAGACCGCCACACACTGCAGACTTTCAACGGGGTTAAAGTTGCGTTATTCATTATCCCGGCGCTGATCGTCCTCGGAATCTTTTGGGTATTGCCCTTAATTATGGGATTCATATTCAGTCTGTTCCATTGGAATTTTGGGCAAAACCCTGTCTGGGTGGGATGGCATGAATACCAGTTGGTAATGAGCTCGTCACTGTTTTGGCAGTCGTTAGTCAATACTATTCTCTTTGCGCTGGGTGTCGTGGGTGTTGGTACCGCGCTGGCCATCATGCTAGCCTTAATTTTATACCAGGAAATCGCTGGCAAGGGGCTATTTCGTACCTTGCTCTTTATTCCCTATGTGATGCCCCTCGTCGCTTCTTCGACGATTTGGCTTTGGATCTATCAGCCGGGGGTGGGGTTGCTGGATCGTATGCTCCAATTGGTGGGCCTCCCGGGGTCGACCAGTTGGGTGCAAAACACGACATGGGCATTACCGGCGATCATACTCTTTACTATTTGGTATTCCCTAGGTTTCACGACCCTATTGTTCCTAGCCGGCCTGACCACGGTCTCTCCCGAGCTAGGCGAGGCGGCCCTTATTGACGGCGCGTCTCCCTGGATGCGCTTTCGGCGGATTACGTGGCCCTTGTTAAGTCCCACTACGCTCTTTGTGATCATCGTCAATACCATCGGCGTCTTTCAAAGTTTTACACAGATCTTTGAATTGACTCGCGGGGGCCCTTTAGGCGCCACGACCACATTGACCTATTTAGTGTATGAAGATGCTTTTCAGTACTTTCATTTTGGTACTAGTTTGGCAACCGGCGTACTGCTATTCATCGTGGTCGCGGGCATCACTGCCCTCCAATTTCTCGTTAGCCGTCGCGCGATTAATTATGGAGACTAAAGGAGACACGAGATGCGGACACTCAGTCAGACCGTAAAATATGGGATTCTGATCGTAGTCGTCGGACTGACCATCTTCCCAATTTGGTGGATTTTTTCCACATCGTTGGAAACCCTGCAGTCTGCGTTTCAATTTCCTGCGGGCTTAATTCCTCACGGTGATTGGCAAAATTATCTTGCCGCCTGGAAATTAGCGCCGTGGCTCCGGTTTTTTGGCAATTCTATGCTTATTTCCATCACAACGGTGTTGTTAGCATTGTTTACCTCGACCTTAGCCGCTTTTGCCTTCACTTTTCTGGCATGGCGCGGGCGCGAATGGGTATTTGCCGGAGTTCTAGGAACCATGATGGTGCCATTTGAAGCGATTCTTGTTCCGGATTACTTAATAATCCGGCAGTTCGATTGGATTAACACCTATACCGCGCAAATTATTCCCTTCGCCGCCAGCGGATTTGCCATCTTCTTTTTACGGCAATTTATGCGCTCCTTGCCCGTTGAGATACGCGATGCTGCCAACATTGACGGCGCATCGGACTGGGGGTACTTGTGGCGTATCGTCGTGCCTAATATTCGCGCCGCGCTCGCAACGGTGGGAATCTATCTGTTCCTGTTGAGTTGGAATGCATTTTTATGGCCGTTGGTCGTCACGACCACAGCCAACCGTGAACCGATCCAAGTCGGTCTTGCAAATTTTGTTCAAACAGCCAATGGGACCGATTGGACCGTCGTCGCAGCGGCAGCCGGTTTTGTCACGTTACCGGTGTTAGTGCTGTATTTCGTCGCGCAAAAACAGATTACCGATGCCATCGCTCGAACCGGATTGAAGGGTTGATGGCACGCCATTGCATGATGGCTGATCCTTACAGTAGTCAAATAGCAAAAGGAGGAGACGATTTATGCACACTACTACCCGTACCTTAAGTGGGGCAATGGCCCTTGTATCCGTTGGCAGTCTGTTATTAGCAGGATGCGGTCAAGCAACACCCAAGGCATCCGCGCCCACCTCACTCAAAGGACCCGTGACAATCACATTTTGGAATGAAATGACCGGGCCCTATCAACCTGTCGTGACCGCTGAGATTAACGCCTTTCATAAACTACACCCTAACGTCACTGTACAAGATGTGGTGGTGTCTAATGATGCCGCGTTACGTCCCAAATTATTCTCTGCGATAGTAGCGGGCGATCCCCCAACCGTGTCCGAAATGAATCCCCCCTGGGCTACCGGATTCATTTCCAGTCACGCCTTGGTTCCGTTGTCCACTTTCATTCGCGGACCACAAGGACTGTCGTCGGCTCAACTGAATGACTTTTATCCCTCCATGCTTAATGGGGGGAAGTGGCCGGACGGCACCCAATATTTGATGCCATTTAACTTAAGTGCAAATATCATGTTTTATAACAAGACGGCATTTCAGGCAGCAGGCATCACCCATTTTCCGACAACTTGGACCGGATTCTACAACGACGCGTTGAAGCTATCGACGAATGGCCGCAAGGCATTCGCCATTACTCTTGTGCACAGTTATCCCTTTTTAGCATTTTTTTATGAAGCTGGTGGGCATTTCGTTGGACCCAAAGGCCAACCCAATGCGGCAGCTTTTGCTCCCAACGGCCCCGCTGTAAAGGCGCTGACATTATGGACCAATATGGTCAATCATAACGCGGCGGTTCTGACGTCTGGATATGCTTCCGACACATTGTTCGGCAATGGCAGTTCATTGATTCTGGAGGCAACCAGTGCAGCGTCACCTTATCTTAAGCAAGCTGCCGCGGGCCGCTTCACCATTGGCACTGCGCCCATGCCGTCTGACTTGACATCAGCTACGGCGCTCTTCGGTGGGTATCTGGGCATTTTCAGCAAAGCCACTCCCGCACAACAATTGGCAGCCTGGGAATTTGTGAAATTTCTTACCTCGACGCAGGGTACGGTTCTTTGGGCGGAGCATAGCCAGGGATATCTGCCTGTGCGGAAAAGTGCCAAAGATCTCATGACCTCGTATTTATCCGCCCATCCGGCGCAGGCCACTGCCTTAGCGGCCTTATCAGATGCTAAGCCCGAAGAGAAGCCCGCCTGGTGGAGTCAATTTTCCAACCAAATCCTGATTAATGCGATTGACGCTGCGTTGTTACACAAAATGTCTCCCGCAGCGGCAATGCACCAAGCCTATCACCCGCATCG
>JAMCTO010000156.1:3279-5986 GCA_023381095.1 Bacillota bacterium | reverse complement strand
TTGGACAGCGATACCAAATCTGCCAATATAAAATCTAAGGGTTGCGACAGGAACTGCACGGTTGGTGTCGAATAATCTTGAGAAGCATGGCGACGTGGTGAGGTGACAAGTGAATGGTGCTGGCCCCGAATGGCCATTACCGGCGAATACGACGGTTGAAGTATGAGGATTTGAAAATGTTAGTGGGTTGGGATAGTGATGCGGAAATCAATCGACTAACCGGACGCAAATTTCATGAAACGCGAGTAGATGATTGGTGGCGAGCCATAGTACGGGATCGGTCACGAATTGGATTTGCCATAATGGATGATGAAGGTCGCCTGATTGGCGATGTGGAGCTCGAGCACATTTCCTGGCGAATCAAAGAAGCTGAGCTGAGGATTTCCATTGGCGACAAAACATATTGGGGACGAGGCTTCGGAACCGAGGCGGTCTTGGAAGTGTTGCGCGTGGCATTTGAAGGCATGAGCCTGCAACGGATTTATCTGCGGGTTCAGGAAGACAACGAACGGGCTATACGTTCGTACGCTAAAGCGGGATTTAAAAAGATTGCCCGATTGGTGGCCAACGGTCGATTGTCTGGCAACACCGACTTGGTATTAATGGAAGTGATCCGCGATACCGCTACCCTGGCAAACGGTTGATGGCTTCGTTGGACACGGTGCGGTTTACTGCATTGTCGTAAGATGGCCATGAGGATTGCACTCCCAAAAGACTGACCTGGCGCTGATAGACGGAACGGGACACCACGACCGTGGCGGGCCACAACTGGTATTTTTGGCTAAGCCGAATCAGCTCAATTTCGCGGGTGATGGGAATATTTGCGTTTTGTGCTAGAGGCGCGACAGCACGGGCAGACGATGTGTTGATATACCATAGCGCAAGATTCACGGCGCTTACAAATGGTAAAGCCAGAGGAGACTTGCCTGTGATGACTATGGCGGGAATGGGGCCAGTGGCGCCTCCCATCCATGCCAGTACACTGGTCTTAGGATCCTCTTTTTGCAATGTCTGCCATTCCGATAGAGTAACGACAGCCCATGGCAATTCGTAGTCGCGCCATACCGCAGCCATTTGCTTTATAGGGATGGTATCCAGGCTTGAAGGTACGACCCGGTGCACTTTGAAAATTGAAGAAATTATCGGAAGCCATGGCATGGCGCCTGAACTGTATGCTACCGGCATATGGTTCAGGGAGCGCAGCCGGAAATGCGGGTCTGAGCGCGGGGCAACTAATACCGCATCCGGCTTTTGTGCCACCAGACCCAGGATCGGGTAATGTCTGCCAGCAGTTTCTACCCAAAGAGAGGCGTTTTGGGGATGGGACACCCATTTGACGCGAATGTGCTGGTTGGCGTAGAGTCCTAGCTTTTGTGCCACGGCGAGGGGCAATGACGCTAAACTAAGGGGTTCTTGCACATACACGTTGATGGAGGGATAGGAAGGAGGCGGTGGGGCGGCCGACCGGCCGCAGCCGCCCATCAACAACGCTATCGCCAACATTAGGCTAATAATTTGCAGTCGCTTTGCCGTCATGAACATTTCCCCTTGGTGCCGTATTGGGACGTCCTCTAGACACCATATGGCGATATTGGGACATTCAGACATGATAGATGCGACAAAACCAAATTGACAGGTTCCCGCGGTTCGCTATAATGTTAGATGCCACCGAAATGTTGGCCCATTGACCTTTGCAGTCCCATTTTCAGAAGAACCAAGGAGGAACGTTGCAATGCAGGTGCAACCGTTGGGAGATCGTGTATTAGTAAAACTGGTAAGTGAGCAAGAACGGACACAAAGCGGGATATACATACCGGACACCGCTAAGGACAAGCCGCAGACCGGCCTTGTGGTCGCAGTAGGCGACAGCGAAGACATTAAGGTATCTAATGGTCAAAAGGTGCTGTTTGCGAAGTTTGCCGGAACCGAAATCAAAATAGGCAACGAAGATCATCTGATTTTATCGTCGGATGACATTCTTGCTGTTGTTGCGGACTAGGCAGAGCAGTATACTGGAGAAAATAATCGACTGATGACGGGAAAAACCGAGAGCAGTCTGGTATAGAGAGTGAAGGATTTGGTGAGACTTCATCTAGACTGCCTTGGGGGTGGACCCCGAGGTATTTTGGCAGTGCGCGCCACGAACCAAAACGGGGACCGTCCGTTATCGCGATATTGAGGCGCATGTTTGCGCAAATTAAGGTGGTACCGCGAGACAACTCTCTTCGCCCTTAAGCGAAGGGAGTTGTTTTTGCGTCACGAACCCAGTCCAAGGAGGCAGCCCATGACAGAACTGAGTTCACGTTACGATCCGCATGCCGTGGAACAGAAATGGTATCAATATTGGCGGCAAGGCCGGTATTTCGAGCCGAGCCAGCTCCCAGACAAAAAATCCTTCACGATTGTGATGCCTCCGCCCAATGTGACGGGAGTGTTGCATGTAGGACATGCGCTCAACACCACGTGGCAGGATATTTTGATTAGATTTCACCGTATGCTAGGGGATAACACACTGTGGTTGCCAGGCACTGACCATGCTGGGATTCACACTCAAATGAAAGTCGACGAAATGTTACGCAGCCAAGGACATGATCGGCGGGAAATGGGCCGCGAACAGTTTGTGCAACAGGTGTGGGACTGCAAAGGTCAATGGGCCAACATTTCGGTGGCATCTAACATTATAGCGAACCGCGGGAACCTGTCAATT
>JAMCTO010000156.1:0-3269 GCA_023381095.1 Bacillota bacterium | reverse complement strand
GAGCTTCGGTGAATTGGAGCCGCCTTCGCTTTACCATGGATCCGGGCTTATCCGAAGCGGTGACCGAGGTCTTTGTTCGACTGTACGAGGAAGGGCTATTATACCGCGGCCACTACATTACCAATTGGTGTGTCTCTTGTTTAACCGCTTTGTCGGATATCGAAGTGGATCATGTTGATGAACCCGGAACGCTGACGTACATCAGGTATCCCTTGGCAAATGGCGAGGGCAGTATCACCGTAGCCACCACCCGTCCGGAAACCATGCTCGGTGATACGGCGGTAGCCGTCCATCCCAACGACGAACGCTGGAAAGCCTATGTGGGAGAAATGGTTCGTTTGCCTTTGATGAACCGGTTAATCCCTGTGGTGGCAGATGAGTATGTGGATCCAGAGTATGGCACCGGAGCAGTCAAGGTAACGCCTGCACATGATCCTAACGATTTCGCGATAGGCGACCGTCATCGTCTCGAACGACTCAAGGTCATCGGCGATGACGGTCGGATGACAGAAAAATCTGGAGCCTATCAGGGGTTGGATCGGTATCAGGCGCGGAAGCAAGTGGCCGACGATTTGAATGCGCTGGGTCTAGTTGTTAAAGTGGAGAATATTACACATTCAGTTGGGCATTGCGAGAAGTGTGGCACGGCGATTGAGCCGTTGTTGTCCCTACAATGGTTTGTTCGTATAGCTCCTTTGGCGGAGCCTGCAATTGAAGCCGTGCGCTCCGGTGCTATTGAATTTGTTCCGCCACGGTTTGAAAAAATTTATATGAACTGGATGAACAACATTCGAGATTGGTGTGTGTCGCGTCAGATTTGGTGGGGACATCGGATACCAGCCTATTACTGCGACGACTGTGATAATGTCTTGGTTTCCCGAGTCCCGCCTGAGAGCTGTTCACGCTGTGGGGGTACGGTGCATCAGGACGATGATGTGTTAGACACATGGTTTTCTTCGGCCTTATGGCCATTTTCCACATTGGGGTGGCCGCACCAGACCGAAGATCTGGCCACCTTCTATCCAACCTCGGTACTCTCCACCGCCTATGACATTATTTTCTTTTGGGTGTCCCGCATGATTATGCAAGGTGTTCACTTTACCGGACAAGTCCCGTTCGGCACCGTGCTCATGCACGGATTGGTGCGAGATGAACAGGGGCGAAAGATGAGTAAATCGCTAGGAAACGGCGTCGATCCCATGGATGTGATTGATAAGTATGGGGCGGACGCCTTACGCATAGCGCTGGTATTATCGTCAGCGCCTGGCAATGATCAACGCTACAGTGCGGAGCGGGTCGAGGCGGGGAGCCACTTTGCCAATAAGATTTACAATGCGACGCGATTTGTCTTGATGAACCTCGACAAAGGTGTGATGGCATCCAACGACACGCCGTCGAACCATCTTGCCGATCGATGGATTCGGTATCGCCTAAATATCGCAACCAAGGACATCACCGCCTATCTGGAGAATTTTGACTTTGGGCAAGCCGCTCGGGTGATTTACGATTTTCTTTGGGATGATTACTGCGACTGGTATATCGAGCTGGCAAAGGTGCGATTGAAGTCGTCGTCTGACGCGGAGCGTGCAACCGTGTTACGTACGTTAGTTGACGTGGTCAGTGATGCCTTAAAACTGCTGCACCCATTTATGCCTTTTGTCACCGAAGAGTTATGGCATGCCCTGCCTCATCGGGGCGACAGCATTATGGTGACGTCGTGGCCTGGTGAACAACCTATCGAATTTAGCGGTGACGATCAAAAACAATTTCAGACATTGCAGGATTTGATCCGCGGCATACGAAATCTTCGCGCAGAACTTACGTTGCCACCGAGCAAGCGGGCCGATGTAGGGATATGGGTTGATGACCACTCGAGTGTGGCACAACTGCAAACGGTTCAAGAGGAGATTCGCGAACTTGGAAGAATATCACATTTGACAATTCTGGCGAGAACTGACGAAGGGATTAGCAAACCATCACACGCCATTTCGCAAGTGGCCGCAGGGGCCACCATATATGTGCCCCTTGAGGGATTGGTTGACATTGATAAGGAAAACCGTCGGCTTTCCAAACTCGTAGAGACGACTCGGACCGAGTTGGACCGTGTTCGTCGGCAATTAGCTGATCCCAATTTTTGTCAAAGGGCTCCGGAGGTTGTGGTAGAAAAAGCGCGTACGGCGGAAAAGGATTTAGAAATCAGATTAGCACGTCTGCAGGAACGTTTGGAGGATCTGGCGTGAAGGAAAATTGGTGGCAAGGATTAACCAAAATAGGAATGCGGCCCGGGATGGAACGTACGGCTGATCTATTGCGACGCTTAGGCAATCCTCAATTGCGATATCCGATTGTTCATGTGGCAGGAACCAACGGCAAAGGTTCCACTGCAACGCTGATTACCGCTGCCTTAATGTCGCAAGGATATCGTGTCGGGCTTACCACTTCCCCTGATTTGGGCCAAATAAACGAACGGGTGATGATTAATCTAGAGCCGTTGGATCCACAAGCCTGGAATCGTCTTGGCGACCAAGTGGAGGCGGCCGGAAGTCAAATGACGGATATTCCGACATTTTTCGAGGCGGTTACCGCGCTTGCATTTTTGGCTTTTGCAGAGCATGCCGTAGATGTGGCGGTGGTGGAGGTGGGACTCGGAGGTCGATTGGACGCCACCAATGTGATTCCTTCTCCTATGCTTACGGTGATTACGCCGATCGCCTTTGACCATATGGATCGGTTAGGCAATACCATAGAACAAATTGCCAGCGAGAAGGCGGGGGTAATCAAAAACGGGAGCCGTGTGGTGATCGCACGCCAGCCGTATCCCGCGGCCAAGGATGTTTTGTTGGAGAAGTCGAAGCAAATGGGGGTAGAATTTTTTGAAGCGGAACTGAGCCCCGAATGCGACAGCGCCGGTGTCTGGTGGAGTGACTCAGAAGCCGGAGCTATGCGCGTGCCGCTTTTAGGCGCCTATCAGATGGAAAATGTGGCGACCGCTCGCGCGGCCTTGTCTGTATTACAGAAACTGGGATGGATTTCGGACTGGGAAGCCTTAAGAAAATCGTGGGCGACCGTCAAATGGCCAGGCCGCTTTCAAGTTGTCAGCCACAATCCCTTATGGGTGATTGATGGCGCCCACAACCTTCACGGGGTGATGGGGCTGGTTAATACCTTGTTGCGAGATCCGTGGAATCGTTACCGATGGCATTTGATTTTTGGGTCTTGTTCAGCATAACATCCGACATGTCTCGAGGGCAATTGTTGAAAAGCTTCCA
>JAMCTO010000155.1 GCA_023381095.1 Bacillota bacterium | reverse complement strand
CCGGTGGTAGCTTTCACTAACGCGAGATAGCGATCCACCAGAGACTCCAGATGTTCCGGAGTCAGATCGGGATCCTGTGCTACCCCTACCTCAGATTTCAGATCCGCCAAAACTTGCTCGAATCGATGATGTTCCATGTGCATAACCACATTACCAAACATTTGAATGAAGCGGCGATAACTATCAAAGGCAAAACGGCGGTTGTCCGTCAATTTGGCCAAACCTTCCGTGGTCTCGGGATTCAACCCCAAGTTGAGTACGGTATCCATCATCCCAGGCATTGAAATCGGGGCGCCGGAGCGTACAGATACCAGGAGGGGCTGTTCGATGTCACCAAGGCGCTTTCCTAAACTTTCCTCCAGCATCGCCAGATGCTGCCATACTTGATCCATCATTCCTGGAGGATATTGGCCGGTTTCCTGATACTCGTTGCAGGCTTGTGTCGTGATGGTAAACCCCGGAGGCACTGGCAGGCCAATGCGGCTCATTTCTGCCAAACCTGCACCTTTGCCGCCTAAGAGATTCTTCTGGTCTCCTCGTCCTTCTTCAAACCGAAACACATACCGGATCATGTCTCGAAATCCTCCTCGATTAACGGCGTTTTAGCTCCAGTACCCGACTGGCGGTTTCCTCCACCGCATGATTACTGACATCAATCACGGGACACTTAAGTCGGTTAAATATATCCCAAGCGTAGTCGAGCTCAGCCATAATGCGTTCAATTGTGGCATATTGGGCAGAAGATCCCAGTCCTAACGATTTCAGACGCTGACGTCGAATGCCCATCAAAAGTTCCGGATCGATAATAAGTCCGACCGCTTTATGGCGACCGGCTGCAAACACCTCGGCAGGCACCGGAATTTCCGGAATCAACGGGACATTTGCCACCTTGAGCCGATGGTTAGCTAAATACAGACTCACCGGAGTTTTGCTGGTGCGCGACACCCCAAGCAACACCACATCCGCCTCTCGTATTCCCCGAGGATCCTTGCCATCGTCATACTTCACGGCAAAGTCTACCGCTTCGACGCGGTCAAAATAATCGCGATCCAATCTATGGCTTAATCCCGGTACCAGTTGAGGTGTGAACCCTAGCACCTGTTCCAATGTGTCTAGCACCGGGCCCATCACGTCCACATGCGGTACTTGAAGCCTGGTAGCCACTTCATTCAAGTGTTGCCTCAATTCTGGGCGCACCAAAGTAAAAACGATCGCTGCTTGCTCGCGACTGGCGCGCTCCACAACCTGGTCCACTCCTTGACCATCCACCACATGGCCCACCCGCTCTATATGAATAGTGCCACGATCTTCAAACTGAATCGCAGCCCCGTGAACAACACGCTCAGCAGTTTCACCCAGCGAATCTGAGACAATATAGACCCGTGCTTCTTGCTTCAACAGCTATTCCACCACACTTAAGTCAAAGTATTGACCGAGCCTTTGATTTGCCCTGCGCAACAGGGATAAACGCCTTTGTTTCACCACTGCATCAGGATCCATGACCAGCACTTGATCCACAAACCAGGCTTGGGCAACTGCCACTTTCTTAGCCGCGTCCCACCAGGCTTCAAGCGGCAAACTTTCTGATTCCATACCCTTTATTGCCAACCAAAGATTGCGTTCTACAGGTTCTCCAAGATCCGCCAATTCCACCGGCACAGGCTCCCCCCCATCCCCCAGCAATACTCTGTGGGCACGCTTAAAGGCTTGTGCCACGGATACCCAGGATTCGTCCTGGGTTAATTCCATCATCCATCGGATCCGATCACGCAGGCGGTTCCACGGTTGGGGAGCCCGTAATGCCGCCTGGACTAACGATCCCGAAAATTCCGGCTGTAAGTAATTGGTTAGGCGTTGCACCACCAATTCGTACACGTCGTCAACCACGGTGTCTGAAATCTGATGCAAATGTGCCACCTCCCCGATCATTTCACGTACCGTGCGATTTCGCAAGAGACTGGCATTCACTTCGCTAAACACCCGGCCCACTGCCAAGGCCGCCCGCCGCAGTGCAAAAGGGTCTTCCGACCCGCTAGGCTTCAGCCCGGCAGCATACGCTAAAACCAATGTATCGACACGATCCATCAATACCAACCATTGCCCAAGCCTGGTTTGTGGAATGTCATCTGTAGGCGATTTAGGCTGATATTGTTCCCCTATGGCGTCGGCTATCAGCGGTGATTCCCCCTCTAAACGGGCATAAATCGCCCCCATCTCCCCCTCCAACTCAGGAAATTCTTGGACCACATGCGTCAGCAACTGGCCAAACCAGGCTTGGGCAATGGTTGGCATGAAATATCACCTGTCTTAGTGCCGGCAGATGGGCGGACAGTGGCGCAGTACGATCCAGATTGAAAAAATACTGGGCATCGGCCAAACGGGCTCGCAACACTTTTTGATTGCCTCTCACAACCAAATCGAGATGGTCGCCGATGCCGTTGCGAACCCCGATAAACGCCGGAAGCAACATCCCCCGATTATCGTAAAGAGGAAAATATCGTTGGTGCACTTTCATCGAAGTCACCAGCACGGAAGCCGGTATCGAAAGATACGTCTCGTCAAACGATCCCAAAAACGGGGTAGGCCATTCCACTAAATTGGAGACCTCCGCTAACAATTCCGCGTCCCAGTCAACACGGCCGCCGATTTTTTTGGCCAGTTGCTGACCTTGTTCCATAATCTGCAGTTGACGTGTTTCAAAGGGCAAAATCACACGCCCTTCTTCCAAACACGACCAATATTGATCGGGATCGTCATAGGACAAGGCTTCAGGGTGGTCCGTACGATTTCCATAGGTAATCGCCTGGCTGGATACCCCATCCAACGACAAGGGCGCCAATTCTCCACCAATCCACATCGCCAACCACCGAACCGGCCGGATAAAGCGATAGTCACTGAGTCCCCAGCGCATGCTGCGCGGCAAAGGCAAGGTCTGAAAGGCTTGCGAAAACACCTCGGGCAAAATGGCATCGGCTGATTGCACGGGTTCCGATACGGTCGCAGCCAGGTAGAGTTTGCCATTGTCTTCGATTCTGTGCAGTTTGTCCGGATCCAGAGCGACACGGCGGCAGAATCCCGCTAATGCCGGCGTCGGCCGTCCTTCGCTATCATACGCTACGCTGAGAAGTGGGCCTTTTACCACCGTTTGCTTGGTTGTCTGCCGCGCCAAAACCGTCCCCCATAAGACTAACCGTCGTGGCGTAGCGTTGGACGACAACGGTTCGTGATACAACCGGGACTCGACCAATCCGTGAGACACTCCTTGGGTCAAAGACCCCAGTATCGGCAGCACGTACTGGCTAGGCATCTCCTCTACCCCAATCTCCATGAAAAAACGGACTGCACTCATGACGACGCTACCTCCGACGGCGATATTTGATCCAAATAGACTTCTGCAGCAAGATGCGCCAGTTTGCGTTGACGCCCGATGTAGGCTTGACGTTCAGTGACCGAAATCACGCCACGTGCGTCCAAGGTATTAAACACATGGGATGCTTTGACTAAAAATTCATAGCCAGGCCTTAGTACGCCTTGGCGCAACAAACGTCCGGCTTCGGATTCATATAGGTTAAACAGTTCAAACAACAGTTTGGGGTCCGCCAACTCAAAACTATAGGTGGCTTGTTCCCATTCGACGCGTTGGAACAAGTCCCGGTACGATACGCCCGGTGCCCATTCAATCGACCAAATATCATCCAAATTGGCGAGGTAACTGGTGAGCCGCTCCAATCCATAGGTTAGCTCTGCCGAAACCGGACGGCACTCAAATCCCCCCATTTGCTGAAAGTAGGTAAACTGGCTGATCTCCATCCCATCGAGCCACACTTCCCACCCGAGTCCCCAAGCCCCGATGCTGGGGGCTTCCCAATTGTCTTCCACCAACCGGATGTCGTGTTCGCGGCGATGAATTCCTAGCGCTTCCAGACTTTTTAGATAAAGTTCTACCACATCATCAGGTGCCGGTTTCAACAACACTTGAAATTGGTGGTGCTGGTATACTCGGTTAGGATTTTCACCATACCGCGCATCCACCGGACGCCGGGAGGGCTGCACATAGCCGACTTTCCAAGGATTAGGTCCCAAGGCCCGAAAGAACGTCAACGGATTCATGGTGCCGGCACCCATTTCCAAATCATAAGGTTCCGCTATTAATACGCCTGTCTGCTTCCAATATTCTTTTAGCGTCGATACAATATCCTGCAAGGTTGTCATGAACGGGCCACTCCTATTCGCGATCTGGCAAAGCCGCCAAACTTTCCAAAAACTCTAGGGACCTTGGTCTACGCCCTATTTGCGCCTCAACATATCGACTGAGGACTTCAAAAAGTTCGCGATACACACGGCCATGAGCTTCTACAGCCCCAATTCGGGAGGGGTCCAGCTGCATCCACTGGCGCCAGGTTTTCAAACTACCCAAAGAAATTTTAAAGGTTTCATGCCCTAAATGACAATTGGAGCAAAGTGCTTGTCCTTGGTCAAGCAACAAGCCCACGGGACCTTGCTGCTCTGTAGGCTGTTCACAGAGGGCGCATACATCCCACCCTGGTGAATATCCTGCCAGTTCTAGGCAACGCCACGCCACTGTCATCCCCACAGTGGCGGGTGATCTCCCCTGATTTAAGGCGTCTAATCCCACCACGAGCCACTGAAAGGTTTGAGACGAGGCATCACGATCCGACCACAGGGCGTCCACCACATCTGCCAAGAACATGCCCCAACTGAGTGCATCCAAATCGTTGCGCATCTTACCGAACCCTTGCACTAGTTCTGCGCCTACCACCGTGGCCAAGGACGATCTGCCCTGATATAGTTGAAGCATGGTATAGGACAATGGATATAATCCTGCCTGGAGCTTGCTTTTGGGCTTGCGTGCACCTTTGGCAATTGCCCCGGTTTTCCCATGCGTCTGCCCAAAAATCGTTAGGAGACTATCCGCTTCTCGGTAAGGTCTAGACTTCAGCACAATCGCCGCTTCTTGATATTGGGCCACTTATGTCTTCTCCGGATCTTGATATCCAAGTCGCGATAGCCATTGGTCCTGACCTCGCCAATGGGGCCGGATTTTTACCCACAAATCCAAGAAGACCCGGCGGTCGTAATATGCCTCCAATTCCTTTCGCGATTCTTGTCCGATTTGTCTCAACATCTGCCCGTGTTGCCCAATGATAATGGCCTTCTGAGTTGCCCGTTCGACAAACAAAGTAGCGCGAATGTACATGACTTGCCGAGGCCGTTCAGCTTTTTCGTCTACCACCACCGCAAGAGAATGTGGGATTTCATCTTGGGTCAATTCCAAGACTTTTTCCCGAATAATTTCCCCAATGTAAAAGTCTTCGGTTTGATCGGTAACCATATCCGGTGGAAAATATGGATTTCCTTCGGGCAACCTGGCCATGGTTTGATCTAGGAGCGGTTGGATCCCTATTTCTTTAGTGGCGGATACGATAAATGTGCCACAATAGTCCATCAGTGCCAAATACGGGTCCTCCCGCCCGACAACATTAAGCACCAAGTCACTTTTGTTTCCAACCAGCCAGGTCGGAATTCCGGTTTTTTGACACATATCAGCCACCCACTGATCTTCTTCTCGTGGTGGTTTAGAAATGTCGACGATATGCCAAATAAGATCGACATCGCCAACCGCTCGTTTTGACGTTTTGACCATCCGGTGCCCCAACAGATTGTGAGCTTTGTGGACTCCGGGAGTATCCACCAGAATCAGCTGAGCATTCTCCCGGTGCAATATCCCCTGGATACGATTTCGCGTTGTCTGCGGCTTCGCTGCGGTAATCGCGATTTTACGGTCCAGTACCGCATTTAACAGTGTCGACTTACCCACGTTGGGCCGGCCTACTAATGCCACAAACCCAGAATGATAGCTCACCTGGAAGCCTCCAAATCGAAACTTTGGGGCAAGAGTTCAAAAAGTGTGTACTCCGCTGTTGTTGCCAAATCCGTAGCCGCGGCACAAATCACCGCCATGTCGCCAAATTCACTAAGTACTTGGCGGCACGCGCCGCACGGGGTAACCGGACGGTTGCCCGCTACGATAGCTACGGCCAGAAACTTGCGGTGGCCCATGCCCACTGCAGTAGCCACCGCTGCCCGTTCCGCACACAAGCTGACGGGATAACTGGCATTTTCGACATTGCAACCGGTAATAATCGTGCCGTCATCGCACCATAGCGCTGCCCCCACCGCAAAGTGCGAATAAGGGCTATAAGACTGCTTTCGCGCCGTAAAAGCCGCTTCAATCAACGTTTGCCTATCCATCTTCGATTTAGCTCCTTACACATGCTTTAATGCCCATAGCTTTGCCAGGTCCGCTTTGATTATGACGGACTATCGTTAGATACCAAGCGCCGAATTAAGACCCGAGTCACACGCCGTCCGGTAACCTTGGTCACTGTAAACTCCAATCCATCTAACGTGACAACTTCTGCTTCCACTGGCGCCCGACCTAACAAATGTAAAATGAGTCCGCCCACTGTATCAAAATCTTCATGTGGTAAATCCACATCAAACAATTCATTAATTTCATCCAACGAGGCCAGGCCTTCGACATCAATGGTGTTTTCATCGATTCGGCGGATGGCGACCTCTTCAGTGTCGTACTCATCCTGAATCTCCCCCACAATTTCCTCAAGCAAATCCTCGATAGTGACAATGCCCGCCGTCCCCCCGTATTCATCCAACACTACTGCAATGTGGCTGCGACGACGGCGAAAATCTGCGAGCAACTCGTCCACTTTCTTGGTTTCCGGAACATACTGGACGGGTCTCACCAAATCTTGAATCGGGGTCTCATGAGGACGTTCTTTGATATAGAGAAGTATGTCCCTGGCGTAGATCACTCCAATGACATCGTCAATGGTGACGCGATAAACCGGCAACCGAGAATGCCCCCATTGAATGACCGCATCCCATGCCTCTGCCAGTGTCGCTGTGGCAGGCAATGCTTGAACATCAATTCGCGGCACCATCACTTCACGCACCACCGTGTCGCCTAAATCGAAAATGCCTTGAATCATCTCACGTTCTTCAGCTTCTAACAATCCCTCTTCCTCGCCCACCTCAACCATGGTGCGTATTTCGTCTTCGGTAATAATCCTGCCGCCTTCGGCACGCCCGCCCAAGAGTCGAATGAATCCCACCCCGATCCAAGTCAGAACCCGCACAACAGGATAAAAAATTCGCGCAGACACTTCCAAAAAAGGCGCTAAACGCAATGCCACCCGTTCGGGATTATGCGCAGCAAACGTCTTGGGGGTAATCTCCGCCACTAATAGGAT
The DNA here is from genome assembly GCA_023381095.1 of Bacillota bacterium. Taxonomy (GTDB): domain Bacteria; phylum Bacillota; class Sulfobacillia; order Sulfobacillales; family Sulfobacillaceae; genus Sulfobacillus_C. Next base: position 5,873 of record JAMCTO010000155.1, on the reverse strand, counting down.
GACCAGGGTCATGACAATCGTGGAAATGGTTATACCACTGCTGCCGAAATACGCAATAAACAGACCGGCGGCGACCGTCGACGCAACAATATTGGTTAAATTGTTTCCGACCAATACCGTGCTTAGCAACCGATTGGGCTCACGAATCAGCCGCTCCAGCCAGGAAGCCTTGCTTACTCCTTCTTCCACCAACTGCCGAACCTTACCCCGGGATAACGCCATCATGGCAGTTTCGGCCATTGAATATAATGCAGACATGCCCAGCATGACTACTAAAAAAACAATGGGACCCCACGGGATGTCCTTCACCGGTTCTATTCGGGCCTCCTTTGCCTACCGCGCTGCGCTTTCGGGATCCACGCCACCAATCCCAATACTGCGATTAACACTAACAAAATCGCCACTGTTGCGCTAGGGGTATGATTCCATCGTACCATAAAGTCTTGCCCAATCCCGCCCAAACGAGGAACAAATACCCACGCCCCCAAGAACGCTGCGCCAATTGCTGCCAATAACACGGCTCCTGCCGCCACATCTTTTGCAGTTTGAGCTAAGGGATGCAGCACAGGACTCGCCAAATCCACCGTAGCCTCAATGGCGGTATTCACCATCTCGGCCACCATCACCACCATAATCGCCGTCAGCACAGCGATAAACTCTCGACGGGGCAATTCTAAAAGCCACCCCAAGGCCAGTACCAGCGTAGCTGAAAACAAATGCAAGCGCATATTGCGCTGAGTTTTTAGTGCGTAAACCAACCCTTGAAAGGCGTAAAGAAAGGACTCACGAAGATTTTTAGCGCGCTTCACGAGTCAATCCCAAGCCGACCAAAATTCCCTCGGTTTTTTCCATCATGCGCGCTTCATCTTCCGGCGTTTGATGATCCCATCCCAACAAATGCAATATCCCATGTACTGTCAGAAATGATATTTCTCGATCTAGGCTGTGCCCATAGTCCTCGGCCTGTGATCGCGCCCGCTCCACGGAAATTACCAAATCGCCCAGCATTAGGTCCTCAGGATCGGCAAACTCTCCTTCGCGTTGAGCAAAGGAGAGCACGTCCGTCGTGCGATCAACGCCCCGATACTGCCGATTCAACTGATGCACTTCCTCATCATTGGTGAGCAGAATGCTAACCTCAGCGTCCTCTAAGCCAGGTAAACTAGCCAGCGCTGTTTGGGCCGCCCGGCGGGCCGTTTCCTCCAATGCGCCGTATGTTTCGGGGTGACTTTCCACCCATATTTCCACGCTTTTTGCTCCTCTCCATTTCCTTTAAGACCTGTTCCGGATATTCAATCCGTTGATGGAAAGCTCCCGTGAGCACGCGGGTAAAGGTCTTAGCCACCACATCCAGTTCCTTTAAGGTAAGGTTAGATTCATCCAGTTGTCCATCGCTCAGTCGATCTTTGATAATCTTTCTTACGACCTGTTCAATGGCTTGAGGTGTCGGATGTTTGAGCGTCCGAGTCGTGGCTTCACTGGCATCCGCCAGCATGACTATTGCCGTTTCTTTACTCTGAGGTTTCGGTCCATCATAACGGAAATCTGCTTCCACCACGCCGTCACCGGTGTCCGCCTGCAATGCCTTTTGGTAAAAGAAACTAATAAGCATGGTGCCATGATGTTCCCGAATGAAATTGACAATCGCCTCTGGTACCCGATGCTCTCTGGCAAGTTCTATTCCATCACGGACATGAGAAGAAATGATAAGCGCAGACAATCCGGGCGCCAGCTTATCATGAGGGTTTTCCGCGCCGAACTGATTGTCCACAAAAAAATAGGGGCGTTTAGTCTTGCCGATGTCATGATAATAGGCACCAACCCGGGCTAAGAGTGAATTGCCGCCCACCGCCTCGGTGCCAGCCTCTGCTAAATTTCCCACCATAATGCTGTGGTAATAGGTGCCCGGTGCCTCCACTTGCAATTTTCGCAAAAGCGGCTGGTTAGGATTGGACAGCTCAATCAGTTTCATCGCCGTAATTAAACCGAATGGTCCCTCCAACAGGGGAATTGATCCCATCGCCAACACAGCAGCGAAGACACCGTCCAAAAGGGCCCAAACTAGTTGCTGCCATACCGGGTTTTGAAGGAGGTCCGCTCCTTGCATGACATCTAGCCCCAACAACGTGACCAGGTTCACCACACCGACAAAAATCCCCGCTCGAATCAAATCGTAGCGCTGAGATAATCGCCCTACTCCGAAGACGCCGGCGATGCCGCCAAAAAAAGACACTAATGCCACATTTAAATCCGCGCCAATCAAGGTGGCCACAGCCAAAGACAACAGTCCCGCCACAACCAAGCCGAGACCGGTATCCACCAGAGCACTAATCATAATGGCTGCTGTGGGCACAATGAGATAGTCCAGAACAGACAAACTGGACAGGGTGTCGGCTGCAAGTACTGCCACAATCATCACAACACCAGAAATCAGGGCAACCGACTGCGATTCTGCCTGTTTTCTTCGGAGCACCCACAAATATGCCGCCATTAGCGCCACCATCACACCAGAAAACAATGCCGATCCCAAAATCGGTCCCGGGTCAAACCCTTGGTCTAAGAGCCCTAATTCACGCAAAACATTAATGTCGGAAACTGTGACCACTTGCCCCGCTTGAAGGATCTGTTCACCCTTAAGAATTTTTACTTCGGGCACCCGGTTCATCGCGACCTGTCGGCGTGCCAACGTATCAGCTTGATTGGGGAACATGTTGGGCAGAATCAGGCTCTGGGTGAAATCAGTCAAAAACAAGCGAAATCCAGGGTTATCCTCTTCCTGGGCAACCAATTGAGAGACAAAACCCTTAGCTTCTCCAATCCCTACCGCATTATCCCGCACCCCATTGCTATAAACCGATGCCAAAATGACCGTGGCATTCTGCTGCAACTGATCCAGTGCCGTAGGAGGCAAGGACAACACTTGACCCCATACCGCATTTGGCACGCCAATAGGCAGAGCCCGGGCTGCCGCATTTTCACGAAGGGTCAATGGGGCGGCATCATCCTGTGCCAAGGCCGCGATGATCGCAAAGTCGCGGAGCACTTTTTGTTTCTGAGTGCGTAAAACGGCGCTATTTGTGGTATACACCTCCTGAATTGTAGCTGCTGCCTGCTGCCTGGCTTTAGCAGTAGCTCCCCAATCTACCACTCCGTAAGGCGCAAAGACATTTCGAGGAGCAAATGCACCCACAGTTACGTCAACGCGTTGGGCAAATAACGTAGTCGTGAAAATTGCCGTCAGAAAAACCCAGATCACTGCGGCAATTGCTAATTGTCGCACCTGCCAGACATTGTCTGGATTGGATTTGTTACGCCAAGCGCGCCACCATTTAGAGCCTTTCAGAATGGTGTTCATCGGCCTCCTCTTCCTGCAAATGTTCCTCGTGGCGTTGAAACGCTTCGATAATATGCGCCACCAAAGGATGCCGAACAACGTCCCGGTAATCCAAACGTATCACGGACACGTCGCGTACTCCTTCGACGATTTGAGCCGCCGCATGCAGTCCCGAACGTTGGCCGCGCCCTAGGTCTACTTGCGTCACGTCACCGGTCACCACCATTTTGGACCCGTATCCGATGCGCGTCAAAAACATTTTCATCTGCTCGTAGGTGGTATTTTGAGCTTCATCCAAAATGATAAAACTATTGTTTAAGGTTCTTCCCCGCATATACGCGAGCGGGGCAATTTCGATGAGTTGGCGTTCACGATAGCGATCCACCATTTCCGATCCTAAGAATTCAAATAAGGCGTCGTAAAGCGGGCGCAAGTATGGATCCACCTTGCTTTCCAGATCTCCAGGCAAAAACCCCAGTTTCTCCCCCGCTTCTACTGCAGGACGTGTCAAAATGATACGTTCCACCTCATGAGCCTTTAACGCCTGAACCGCCATGGCCAACGCGATATAGGTCTTTCCGGTTCCGGCGGGCCCAATTCCAAATACCAGCATATTGTGCCGGATCGCCTCAACGTAGGACTGTTGGCCTAGTGTCTTGGGCTTAATCACACGACCTTGTGTGGTCGTATAAAGCGATTCAGTTAATAGATGCAAAAATTGCCGTTCTTTCCCCTCGCGCACCGCTAACAGTGCGGTATCCACCGTATCACGGCGCACCGGTTGGCCGGATGCCGCCCACTCCACCAATAGATCTAGCACTCCCCGAGTCACGCGCTGTGCTTCGTCCGAGCCCTGGATCGCAATCACATTGCCGCGCGCAGTTAACTTAACAGACAACGCATGCTCTATCATTTTCAAGTGTTCATCGCCGCGTCCGGCAACTACCGATGATGCTTGATTGTCTGTAACCACCCATTGGGAAAGAGGCAATCCGTGTCCCCCTTTTTATTAGTTCCGATCTTTAGGCAACGCGATATTCTGATTGACCACCCACACGATGCTGACCCACACCCCGTTCTGGGTGCGCCGAATTTGGCGAGACTTCTCTACTACCGGGCCCAAACCAGCCACAGCTCGGGCCATCTCACTGGTAGCACGTCTTGTCGCTTCCGCCACGGCCTGCCCTGGCTGTAGTCGACGGACCTTGGTGTTAGTTTCATTATATACTATCTTAAGCACTTTCACGGGAAGGTTGACACCTTCCCACTGCACTGGGTATATCTCCTTCTTCTCCACATAGTGGGCAAAAGGAACGGGTTGCCAACCCCAATACTGCCACGGTGCCACATCCTGTACCCAAATAAATTGGCGGATATATTTTCGTCCAGTCGGGTAGCTTGTCGCTTGCCGCAAGGGTTGGAAAACCGTGACGCGATGCGTCACGTTAGCCCAAACCTCTCCTTCTGCTGGAGTAACCATAGTATCTTGAACAGGATTTTTCTCTGAGCCTTCCGGCAAGGGAACCGGCGCGGTCACCGCTCCCCGGATCAACGTCTGTCCGGCTTTTACCCAATCACCCGGGACTACTTCTGGGTCACCGATATAGACTAATATCCGAGTCACCCGACCCGGAGAACTCGCTACAATGCGGGCATAGATATGGAGTGGCGGGCGGGGCACCAGCGGTACCACCTGAATTGTCGCTACCACCCCATGAAGCGAGATGCCGATCCACGAATATTGGGGCAATCGTTTGGACATCATGACGCGAATTCTTGGCAAGTTGACTTGATTGCGGACAGTGCCCATACGCAGGCCTGCGTCTTCTGCCACGGTTACCAGCTGTTGGCGTGCCCCCGACGACAACCCAGGGGTTAGAGCATCAATTACCCAGATTCGCGAGGTGACATAGATAATTAACATCGCCGCCGTGGCCAGTCCAACCCACAGAAAAGGCCTGCGTCTTGACCTATTCCACTCAATTGGGGCCCCACCCTGTTGCAGGATGCGGATATCCAAAGAATGCACAACCATGTACTCCCGAATCGGAGACATCGCGCTCAATGTGGTGTAGAAAACATAGCCTGTTTCTGCGGGTTGCAGGTTCCAAAGACGAAAACCCGCGGTGACCAGGGAGGTCACCAGAGACTCTACCCCGTCCCCTTGCGCCTGCACTTTAATCCAACCCGCAAAAAGACGAAATATAAAGTCGCTCATGCCCGTCCCTCCTGAAATGAGAGGGACTGAATTTGTCCGGTCACCAGGATCTCGTTGTGATCAATCCACCCGACGGCCAATTGCTCTCCCATAATCAAAAGGTATCCTCCGGACACCCGGATCACAATGCGGTGGGGTTGATATTTTTCCATACCCAAATGGTTTTCCAGACGTAGCTGGAGGCGCCCCACCACTTCAATCCGCGGCACATTGACCAATACTTCCGGAGGCAATCCGAGCACCTCGGCAATGTGTCCCAACGTCCGTCCTTTGCTCATCGGATCCTCCCCATGTCATACCCGACCTTCCTCACATCGTATG
>JAMCTO010000154.1 GCA_023381095.1 Bacillota bacterium | reverse complement strand
AAAAAAATCCCCAGGGGTGGGGACTTTTCACGTTAATAGTGGGGAATTTTTCGTGTTAAAAGCGGGGAAAAAGTCTTGACAAAACACAACCTCTGCAAGAAAGGACTTCACCACCTACCGAAAGTTGGTCGTCACTGCCAAGCCACCACGGGTTCACACTTCGTTACGGCTCGCTCATTTGCCTCAGCCCGTCAGATTCCACATTACTGTAGACACCCTGCCGCCTTGGCTATTCCACTTGAATGGGGTAATTTGCAGGAGCAGGACTTTCACCTGCAAGCTTCTGTACCTGCCAGTCGCACACCAACCCCTTGCTACGCAAGGGGTTTTCACTTTTCTTGCCGCTAACTACGAGATATGAACTCAACTATGACGGACGAGCCCGTGCGCACGTCCCACAGGTCGTCCGTCATGATCCGCCATCCAAAGTCTGCATCTTTTGTCCTCAACGCATTGTTCCTCTCTAAGGCCCTTCCAGGCAATCGTGATGGTGGGGACAAAGACCCGAGAACGTGTTCTGTGAGACACGACGCACTGTAATATGTCCCATTTCAGAAGGCAAATGCGCAAGTATTATGTTTCAATTGGTGCTAAACCTAATTCTTTGGCACTATTGGATAATCTTTCATCATGGGTGGCCAAGGGTACACTTTGTCTTTCGGCTAATTCGAGGTAGGAAGCGTCATAGACGGAAAGGTTAAAACGAAGGGCCAGAGATAAAGTCCGACCAAAAACGGTCGCGGAGGATGGAGAATCAAGGCTCACTATAACATGGCGTATAAGTTCCAAGGCTTCTTGCAATTGGGCGTTCGTCAAATGTCCCCGGTAAACTCCCGTACGTAAAGCATTAGCCCCTTCTAATGGCCAAATAGCCGGAACATAGGCTGTGCCCACTATGACTAACCGAAGCACCTTATCGGCCTGGTCATTGGCTTCGTCAGGAAAACACCAAGCCAATGCCATAGAGGCATCGAGTACGAAATTCACCTACAATCGCCGCCCCTCGTCGATCATTTCGCGAATAGACAGCCCCTGAGGCGAAATACCCGATCGGAGTTTTTGAAACCGGGCGATTAAAGTTTCTTCAGACAACGTGTCTTCGCGAAAAGGCACAAGTTTCGCGATGGGCCTGCCGTGTTTGGTCACGATAATCGTGTCTCCCTGAGCTACGCGATCCAATAATTCGGATAAGTGCGTTTTGGCGTCATAGGCACCAACTTGTTCCATATTTTTCCCCCTAGACCAGTCTCAACGAATTATAGCATCGGCGTCATCGAAGACTTTTGGTCAAGTCGTCTACGCCCCGATGGGTGTTTTCTCGTTCAGCTATAGGTGCAATGATATGCCATGCTTTGAACATCTCGGGGTTATTCACCCTCATTTGGACCCTGACGCGACCGTTTCGGAAGAAATAGACCGTCATGAAGGTACATGCATTTTGATGCATGCCATGGCGCACACAAACGAAGCGTTGACTTTGTTAGTCAACGTTTCAAGGCTTACCGCTTTCAATAATCCTATCGATGCGGTGCGCACAATAGGGTCACAGAGGTGTCGGGGGATTCGCTGGAGAAATCCTTTCCCTCAGACACGTTGGCGCACCTACAAGCCAAAGTGCAGCAATACATTCAAAACGGCGCAGCTTTAGGGGTTCTTGTGGACCCCGAAGATCATGACGTGGACGTTTACCCGCCGCCGGAAACGTGAATTACATTCGGGGGCGAGCGAGATCGCACCGGATCCCGAATTGCCGGAATTTCGTCTGGTTCTGAACGTGATCTGACAGGGCTAGATTCCTACGAGTTCTTCGGCCCTTTCTTGTGGCCGCAGACCTTCCCGTGTGACAGATACCCCGCAGCGACGGCATTTACGCGTAACCGGAAAAATCCATGTAACCCCATCTCCCACTCTGGCGTTTCAACAACAGGGAAGAAATATGAGGGAATGCCCACAGGGGAGTACGCAGATGAGATATCGTTTGATACGGGTCGGTGCGTTGGCCTTAGTCCTGGCTGGGTGCAGTGCATCCCCAAAACCTACCGCAGCTGCCCCCTCGCTGAACCCAGGCCCGATTCACCCGGTAAGCACGGTGACTGCTCACATTCTTCCATCATCACAAGCCACGACAATGACGCCAACAGCGGTAGACCCTCTGTCGCCTTCCCTGATTTACGCCTTGGCGCAAACCTCTTCCGATGCCCAGGTTCTAATGAGTCAAGACCAAGGTCAGCATTGGAGCCGGATCGGCACTATTCCGGGATCGTCCCCCAAACAATTGGAATTTGTGAACCCCGAGAATGGATTTGCCATCGGTCCCCACACACTCTGGTCCACTAGAAACGGCGGACAATTTTGGACGCCGCAGAACCGCCAGGGGCTAGAGCACGTCTGTTTTGCCAATGCCCAGGTTGGACTCGCCATTGCTCCGAATCAGCATCAAGTGGTGGGAACGATAGATGGGGGACACATCTGGAATGTGCGGCTCTCGCCTCCAGGCGTCACCTTTACCGATATTTCGGTGGCCAGTGCCAGTGTCGTCTATGCCTTAGCAGGCTCATCCTCCGGACCGCGCCTTTATCGGAGCACCAATGACGGCAAGACATGGACACTTCTCTTTGC
>JAMCTO010000153.1:2917-4269 GCA_023381095.1 Bacillota bacterium | reverse complement strand
TCATTGTAGTGCGGGACGGAACGGGTATAGTGCAATGTGTGGTTTCCGGCGACTTCTTTGCTGATTGGGATCATTTGACGATCGAAACCGCCTTGGCCGTCTCAGGGGAAGTCAGGGCCGATGCTCGTTCTCCCATGGGGGTAGAGATTTCGGTATCCGCCATTGAGATCATTGGACCAAGTGTCGACTATCCGATATCCCCCAAGGAGCATGGCACCGATTTTTTGATGGGCCATCGCCATTTGTGGATCAGAAGCTCAAGACAATCCGCCATCTTAAGAATCCGTGCCGGAGTGATTCGGGCAATTCGAGGGTTTTTAGACCACAACGGCTTTATTGTGGCCGACCCCCCGATTTTGACGCCGGCCGCGGCCGAGGGCACGACCACTCTATTTGGCATCGACTATTTCGGTGATCCTGCATACCTGTCACAATCCGGACAGCTTTACATGGAAGCCTTGGCGATGGCACTTGGGCGGGTTTACTCTTTCGGACCGACGTTTCGGGCAGAAAAATCTAAAACCCGGCGCCATTTAACAGAATTTTGGATGGTTGAGCCAGAGATGGCGTTTGTTGAGTTCGAAGAAAATCTCGAGTGGCAAGAGAGGTTAGTGGAATATACCGTCCAACAGGTTTTGACCGACAATCTGTCCGATTTGGAGAGTATCGACCGGGATCTTGAGCCACTGCGCAAGGTAAAGGCGCCATTTCCGCGGATAACCTATGACGAGGCACTGGAACGTTTGAAGTCAAAACAACTTGAAATCCCCTGGGGCGAAGACTTGGGCGCCCCTCATGAAACGGCACTGGCCGAGGAGTTTGACCGACCGGTCTTTGTCACTCATTTTCCGACCCAACTTAAAGCGTTTTATATGCAGCCGGATCCCAGCCGTCCCGAAGTAGTGCTGGCTGCCGACCTTTTGGCACCGGAAGGCTACGGGGAGATTGTCGGCGGCAGCCAGCGTATTCATGACTTGGATCTCTTGGAGCAGAGACTGAACCAACATCATTTGCCACCTGAAGTATACTCCTGGTATCTAGATTTGCGGCGTTACGGGTCGGTGCCCCATAGTGGCTTTGGCATGGGGCTGGAGAGATTGGTGGCCTGGGTTGCTGGCCTGGACCATGTCCGTGAAACCACGGCCTTTGCACGGACGTTAAACAGAGTGTGGCCGTAACATCATAAGGGAGGAGGGGTTCTGGGTGCCACCGTCAGATGATCAGGAACAGGGTTTGGATATCGGAAAAATCCTTAATACGGCACGGATTCATCATCGCTTGTCGATTGATGACGTGAGCGAAGCCTTGCGTATACGGCGCGACTACATTCAAGCATTGGAGCAAAATCGCTG
>JAMCTO010000153.1:0-2907 GCA_023381095.1 Bacillota bacterium | reverse complement strand
ACAAACTGGTCGAGTTGCGACGTTCCGTGATTGGTGCGCCCACCACTAAGACCGTCGTACCCGATGGCGGCACCACCGGCAAGGGAACGGGAATTTTTACCCATCCCGGGGCTGTCCAAGGCAGCGCATCGGCTCCTAGCCGGTCTCAGAAAGTGCGGCCGACCGCCACTCCCCGCTCTGTCTCCCCGCAACCAATGAGCTCACGGTCAGTGATTACTTTGGCAGTGGTGCTGGCGGCGTTGTTTGTGGTCGGTTTGTATTTGCTTGGCCACTCGGGCCATCATTCGGGGACTCCGCAAGCATCCCAGGTCACAACGCAGAACAAGACATCAAAGAAAAGCGTGACTCCCGCCAAATCGCAACCTAGTAATCATCACAAGGCGCATAGTCCGGCGCCGACGTCCGCGGCATTGGCGCCCACCTCGGTTTCGACTCATGGCAACATCACCGTTGCCACCTACGATGTAAGTTCTTCGCCAATGACGGTATCAATAGATTTCTCCGGACTTTGTTGGCTGGGGGATATGATTGACGGGGCGCCCCAAGTGCAGCACACCTATAATGCTGGGCAATCGGTGTCGTTTTCGGCGACCAGTTCCTTAAATCTGGTGTTTGGCACCCATAGTGAGGCCGTCACCGTCAATGGTCAATCAGTAACGCCGCCGTCTACTCCCTTACTTTGGGAGATGAATTTTGTGGTGACGGGCGGAGGTTAGCATCTCGAGGGATGAATCTTGGGCCACGGGGCATTCTGCTAGGTAATAGCTTTATGCGAAAGAGGTGCACCGATGGCTCGGTTTTATCTGGTGGGCTTACTTGTGGCCAACACGTTGCACCCGATTCCGACGCCGCCGCACATTTCGGCTCGTGCTGCAATTGTGATGGACGCACGGACGGGTGCTGTTTTATATGAAAAAAATGCTTTTGTGCAAAAAGATCCAGCAAGCGTCACTAAGATGATGACGGCTTTACTGGTCATTGAAGCAGGTCATTTGAATCGGGTGGTGACGGTGTCGAAGCAGGCGGCCGCGACAATCGGCTCTTCGATGCATATCCGCTATCGGCAGCAATATACCGAGATGGACTTATTGCGAGGATTGTTGATGCGGTCAGGCAATGATGCTTCGATTGCCTTGGCGGAAGCTGAGGCAGGCAGTGTGAGCCGTTTTGTGGCCCAAATGAATATTAAGGCGCAGGAACTGGGCGCTTTCAACACAGCGTTTGAAAATCCGAATGGACTGACTGCTCCGGGACATTATTCCACAGCCTATGACTTGGCGCTGATTGCTCGGGCCGCCATGCGTGAGCCTGTTTTTCGTCGGGTGGTTGCCACCCGCGAAGATGTGATACAAGAGCAAACCTCCCGACGCCAACGCTCTATCTCTAACACTAATCAATTATTATATGGGTTTCCCGGTGCCGACGGTGTTAAAACCGGGACAACCAACGCCGCCGGGAAATGTTTGGTTGCGTCGGCTACCAGACATGGGCGCCAGATTATCGCGGTCGTTTTAAATAGCGATAATCGTTTTGGCGATGCGGCCCGGTTGTTGCAGTGGGGGTTTAGTCATTGGAGCACAGACCAAGTCTTGGATCGGGGGGAGAAAGTGGCCCAAATTCCGGTGATAGGAGGAACGGCACCGGATGTGGGCGCCCGGGTCGTTGGCCCGGTTTGGGTGACATACCCATTAGGAGATGGTTTTCAAGTGCATATTGTGACCCGGCACTTTTTGCCGGCGCCGGTAGTCAAAGGCGCCGTAGTGGGTCGTGTCATTGTCACTACCATCGATCAACCTCCAGAGTCTGAAGTTTTGGTGGCGGGTCGCGCGGTGGCGCGGCAGCCGGTGGCTCGACCGTTTTGGCGGTGGCTCACCGGCTTTTGGCGTCATTAACCGCGATAATTGGGGGAACCATAGGTCAGCAACTGTTTGACGGTAACCAAGCGGTATCCGTTTGCGGACAATTGTCGCAATATAGTGGGCAGCGCCAAATCGGTTTGTTTACAGGTATCGGAAGCATGCAGCAACACAATATCCCCGGGATGGATGCGGTTGACCACCCGAGAAATGATGGTAGCAACCCCGGGATTCATCCAGTCTAAGGAATCCGTGCCCCAAGTCACCGTAGTATATCCAACCGTTCGGGCTGCTAAAATGGTGCGCGAATTAAAGTCACCATTTGGTGGCCGAACCAAAGTGGGGCGTTTGCCCGTAAGTTCTTCAAGGACCTGGTTGGTTTTCATAATATTGGCCTTAATTTGCGGTGTTGACAATTCGGAATAGTTAACGTGAGCCCAGCCATGCGATTCAATCTCAAACCCATCCTTTACCATTTCCCGTACCAATTGCGGATTTTGTTTCGCCCAGGGACCTGACAAGAAAAACGTGGCAGCCACGTGGTCTGACGCGAGCAAGTGCACCACCTTGGCAGGCATTACCGTGCCCCAGGAGATGTCAAAGGTTAATGCTGCCACCTTTTGTGTGGTATTCACATCACGGAGCGAATATCGGTCACTGAGCGGCAGTGTCGCTGCCCAAGTATGGTATCCGTGTGTTTTTCCCCAATGCCATGCCAGAAACACAAGCATTGCAGCGGCCAGCGTCACCGCAACTCGTCGCAGCATTTGATGGGGAACAGTGATAAATCGCATTGAATAATCACCTTCTTTCTACGGTGATGGCTGTGATAGCCATCGCTATTGGTATGCGCGTTATCGGGACGAGATATCCGCGACTTGTCTGAGGCAGTTATCATTACGCCATTTTGTGGGTTCCGTAGAACATGGGAACGATCCTTCCCAAAATCGGTTTCGTGGGCTATGATTAGCCACGAGGTGACGGGAACGATGGCAACCAGGGTTGGGATGGTTAGTTTGGGCTGTCCCAAGAACCGTGGAAAGAAGGTGAT
>JAMCTO010000152.1 GCA_023381095.1 Bacillota bacterium | reverse complement strand
ATCGGAACGTGTCTAGGCGAAACGGTGAGATGGAGGTTGGGAGAATCTGTGGGCAAAAAGAGTGTGGCGATGTGCCGTGGTTCGGCCTCGGCCATGATGACTATTGCGCGAGTATTTAGCGGTGCTCAGAACGACGGGGATGTCTTCTTGTGTGATGGTATGCAACGACCTCGTACAGTACGCCTGGAATGAGATGTCACTGCCCTCGGACCTCGGTCTTGGGAGGCGATTCTTGGCTCTCGTTGATGGCGTGGATGTATGATTCGATAAGCAACCTGGTCGCTTGTAAATGTTGACCGAGAATCTTCGCCGCTAATGGAATATGCCCTTGTTGCAAGGCATCCAAAATACGATCATGGTCACCCCGACTGGCCCTCCACTTGGACGATTGTCCTTCGGCGGCGAGGATTATTCGCCCGATCCAAAAGTGAAAATGCAGTTGTCGATACATGTCTTTCATGAGCGGGTTACCCAACGCGCCAATGAGTGTCTCGTGGAACTGGGCGTCGTACTCATTAAATTCCCAATAAGCATCGGGAGAATTCACGGAGTACACCGCGTTCATCCGGACGACAGCATGGTCCAGGTGGTCCATGGTCATGGGAGAAGGGTTAAAATTTTGCATGGCGAACAACTCCATCATTTCGCGGACTTGCATGAGCATTTTGAGCTGTGGTGGGGACATTTCGGCAACGAAACTCCCCACCCGTGGTTTGATGACGACCAGACCTTCTTGCGATAATCGCCGGACCGCGACCATGATGGGGGATGGGCTAACACTCAACGTTTCCGCGATATCAGGGATGTTGAGTCGCTGTCCTAACGGCAGTTCCCCGGTGAAAATAGCTCGTCTTAACTCATCGTACACGGCCTCGGAAAGCTGTTGCTGCGTGACCTTTTTCAATCTTGTGGATTCCTCCTTCAGGCTATAATACCATTGTTGGGGTAGATCAACTCGGTCCCGGGAATATCCATGGGGATGGATCCGATATGCCAACGACCGAGGGAAGCGATATAAAGTGTCGACCGACGAGGGCCCCCGAAGCAGAGATTGGTGGGAGCTGCCAACGTGACGCCTTGCGGATCGTGAAGCCATGTTTCACTTTTCCCATTTCGAATGCGTATAATGGCATCCGGTCGATAACATCCCACATAGATTGTCCCGGCTTGGTCTACCGCTAAACCGTCCGGCACCGTCCCCGGCAATTGGGCCACAATATCGTATTGCTTGGTGTTTAAATTTAATTGAGTTATGGCCGGACGCGTACTTTCGGCGATATATAGCGACAACCCGTCTGGAGACAATGCCAGTCCGTTCGGGAAAAACCGACAGCGGTCGTCGATAACCATGGGGATTCCATTTGGTTGGACCGCAAATAAAAACCCGTCGTTCTGTCCAAAATGTCCTGAATCCGTGACGTAAAGCCACCCCTGCGCGTCAAATGACGCAAAATTCGGGTTCTCCAAACGGATATTGTTCACGGATTCAATGACGTGTAATATCTTCCCGGTCTCTTTATCCATCACGACCACAGCATGCCTGGCGGAATCACAACACCATATGCGACCCTGGCCGTCACAAGTGACGCCGAGGAGAAAGCCGCCCGTGTTGCCGACGATGGTGTACGACCCATCCTGTGCGTTGATTTTGTAAACTTGCCCGGCTTCTCCTCCCGCCCACAACGTTCCTTGGGGGTCGACGGTGATGCATTCGGGATGGTCCAGGCCATCCGCAAATAAAGTTACTTCTGATAAACTCCGCATGGGGTTAGACATTCGTGCTCCTCCTATTCTTATAAATTGGTACCGCTAGCATAGCCAGGAACAGGAATGCTGCGGCATCATGCATAGATTCAGAAATCTTGCGGGACTCTCGTGCGCAATGTGTCTTTATGCAGTATTGCGGCGGGCAGCCTGGGCGATTTGAAAATGTCTTTGGATTTCGTCAAAATAAACAGCGAGAATGGTTGTAAGACCGACAGCTACTAATTGCCAAAATGCGGAAATATTAAGCATGACGAACCCGTTTTCAAGAACAGAGATAATCAATGCTCCCACCACGGTTCCCCAGATGCTTCCCTCGCCTCCTGTCAGCGGGGTCCCGCCGATGATTACGGCAGCCACGGCAATTAGCAGATAATCGCTCCCAGCCACCGGAGACGCCGTCTGAAAATGGGCCATAGAAAGAAACCCCGCCGCGCCGGCTCCCAATCCCGCAAGGGCGTAGACTCCTACACTCTGCCGTTTGAGGTTGACTCCGGCGCGCCGAACAGCTTCCCGATTCGCCCCAACGGCGAAAATATACCGTCCGAACCGTGTGCGCCGAGCAATCCAAGCGTACGCAATCACAAACGCCAGCGTTATCCATACGACCCAACCCACTAAAGGACCGCCGTTTCCCAATACATAGGAAAAGGGTGTAAGGTTACCGACCGGACTTCCATTCGCAATAAGCTCGGCTCCCCCGTAAAATACGCCCCACGTTCCGAGAGTCACTATGAGGGGATTCAGTTTAAGGTTTGCGATAATGAGGCCGTTGAAGGTGCCCCCCGCTAATCCCAGCACCAGGGACAGGGCCAACGCTATCAGGGTGATTCCAATGGCGGGGCCGGTGCCGTGGTAGGTACTGGAGATGTATACTCCTGATACCATTCCGGACAAGGCCAGCATTGAAGAGACCGACAGGTCAATGCCTCCGCTAATCATGACGTATGTTTCACCGAGTGACAATAAGAGAAAAAGCGCCGTGCTTACCATGATATTTTCTAAGCTAATCTTCGTAAAGAATCCTCGAGCGGTCACGCCAAAAAACACCACGAACAGCACCAACACAAACAAAATGGTGACTCGGCCTCGCAGAGCCCATTGAAATTTGCGTCCTGAATGCCTCACTGATGTGTTTTGATCCATTGGGGGGATGCCTCCTCGATAGTTTCTTGCGAGCCCACCATAAATGCCAATAGCTGTTGTTCGGAGGTGTCTTGCGGGGCAACTCTTGCGACGATCCGGCCCGCACGCATCACCACGATGGAATCCGCCATCTCGATGACTTGAGGAATATTATGGGTGACCATGACAACACGCGTACCCGAATCCACCAACTCTTTAATAACTGAGGTAAAAGCCGACGTCTCCTTGGGGCCCAACGCGGCCGTGGGTTCATCCAGCAAAAGCACCTGAGCCTTAAAATACAAGGCCCGCGCTAAGGCCACGGCTTGACGTTGGCCTCCAGAGAGATACCGCACGGGTGTTTTGGGATGGGGCAGTCCAATTCTTACGCGGGCCAGCGTGTCACCAGCCGCTTGGGCCATCGCGCGCTCATCCAGCACCGGAATTCCGAATCGTCTTGTGACAATCTCACGACCTAGAAACATGTTTTCGATGACGTTAAGGGTATCGGCTAACGCCAAATCTTGATACAACGATTCGATGCCCAATTTTCTTGCGATCACGGGATTATCGATCGTGACGGATTGTCCATTATGCACGATGGTTCCTCTGTCGGGATGTTCTACCCCGGACAGAATTTTCATGAGAGTAGACTTTCCCGCCCCGTTATCTCCCACAATCGCTGTGAGTCCCGAAGCAAAATCAATGGTGACATCTTGGAGTGCTTGGACACCAGCATATGATTTTGCGATCTGTCTAACCGAAAACTGTTCATCCAAAGGACAGGCCTCCTTACGGTCTGCGATAATTCCTCATAACCTTACGGGTGCCATGTTTGGTACACAACTTTCTGCATGGCCGGTGTGTTCAGATTTTTTGGTGTCACCACAATACCCGGCGGTTGCACGCTCCGCTGGATGAGGTTTTTATGTCCGGTTAACGCATCATAGGCATACTGAACAGCGAGACTGCCCACCTTATACGGTTGTTGAGCAATCAGAGCCTGTATCACTCCTTCCTTCATCAGGGACACTTCTTGAGGTTCAGCGTCAATTGCCACAAGTTTGACGGTTCCGACTTTTCCGTCGGCACGAATGGCGGTCCCAGCACCCTGACCATTAAAGCTATCGACCGCATAGACTGCGGCGAGATTTGGATGGGATTCTAGTAAGTCGGTGGTTAAAGAGGCCGATTCGGATCGTGAATCCCCCGCAATTTGTTGAGGCAGAAGTTTGACTCCGGAGGCGTGAGCTTTCAAATAATTTGCGAATCCGGTGTA
>JAMCTO010000151.1 GCA_023381095.1 Bacillota bacterium | reverse complement strand
TTTGTGGATGCGGGGCATTTTGTCTTGGGCGCCCGGCTGGGCTATCTGTGGTGTCTGACGCGTATCTTCCTTCCGGGCGCCCCTCTGGGCGTATTGTCATTCCCGCCGAATTTCGGCGTCAGCTGAACCTTAAAGAAGGAGATCTGATCCGCATTCGACTCGAAGATGGTGTCGTCCGCGTTACACCTGCTCGCACGGCGTTACACCGAGCTTGCGAGTTAACGTCCCAGTATGTCTTTCCCCAGCGTTCCCTCGCCAATGAACTCGTGACAGAGCGGCGACAAGAGACCACAGATGCCTGAAACCATTCTGGATGCTTCCGCTGTGTTAGCTTATTTACAACAGGAACCTGGCCACGACCTCGTCGAAACGGCCCTCATGGATCAGGCTGTCATCAGCGCCGTAAACTTGGCGGAAGTTGTTGCGAAACTCACCGATGGAGGGATGCCAGAATCGATAGTAGAAGAGGTTTTGGATGATCTGGCCCTGATGGTCATTCCGCTAGACATACCGGTTGCTAAGATTACAGGATTTCTCATTCCGCAAACTAAACCCTATGGCCTGTCCTTGGGGGATCGTGCATGTCTCGCGCTCGCCACTTTTCGCAAAAGTCCGGTATTGACAGCCGATCGTCAATGGCTGGCGTTATCCCTTCCGATTGATATCCGCTTAATTCGCCCGTAACCTGACATGTTTTCGATAATCTGAACCAGAGGGAAGTCGTAGGAAAAGTTTACGCTTCGAAGACATGAAGGCTTCATTCCCCAGCGTGTCATCTGCGCTGATTCCCCCACATCTTTAACGGCGCCGTCATCCTCCGCGGCATCATTGACCTCGAGTTCTTCTGTTAATCCTACTCCCGTGCCAAACGGTGATTTTGCCAGTGGCCATTATCACGCTGACATTTGGTGGCAGTGCCTAGGGCCTTTTCCTACCCAGCCCGTATCTCCATGGTGGATTAGCAAAGCATGGGCCTCGTCGGATTGGCCGCAGGGTATTGGCCACACTCGCTCCTGGATGAAAGGCTCATGTCGCTCCCGGATGCGATTTTGGTCATTCCGCCTCTGGTACTGGCGTTGGCCTTGGCGTTTATTTTGGGATCCGGCATGGTGTATTCGATTTTTGCTATTTCCGTCATTTTTAGTCCCCAGTTTGCCCGTGCGGTCCGCTCAAAGATCTAACGGTGCGCACCCCGCTTTTTATGGAAGTTGCCCCATCCGCAGGGGGCGGATCGATGCGCGTTCTATGGCGACATATCTTACCGTCCATCCTTCAACCCACTTTGGTCCTCAGCACATTAGATGTGAGCAGGGCTATTATCGTGGAGGCTTCATTAGCCTATTGGAGGTCGGTGCTCAGCCCCCTGCACCAAGTTGGGGCTTTATGGTTAGTTCCAGTGTCAATTACCTGTGTCAAGCGCCCTGGCTGATCTTTGAACCTAGCTTGGCGATTGCGTTGACTGTCTTGGCCGTCATTATCTGGGCCAGGGACTGCAGGAGCTCAATTTCTGACCACTCAACGTAAGAGTAACCCCCGCGTCGGTGATCGGTATGAAGAATACTGAGACCCACACAGAGATGTCGCTGAAATGGCGTGCGCCCGGTTCATCCTTCTGCCGACGCTATAGTCAAATAAGGATCTGCATTTGCGGTGCAAGCGCGATCCATTGTGGAATTGTAAAAGATTTAGGTACCCCCATGCCGCCGAAGCGCTTAAAACCTCAACTGATCATTGAACAAAAAGCAACCAAAGTAACAGGCGATGCATCCTATCATCAAGACGATAGGGGGTTCGACATCCCCTGAATTCATTACAAGGCGTTCCCGGTGAATCCCCCTGCTCTGGAGCCATCCGGCAATCTGATGATCCTGCACGTCCGCCTGCACTCGGCATCCACTGATAGTCCCTCCTAAAGTTCCGCAAATGCGAGAGGCATTCTGAAGGTACAGCTGAAGAGTCTCCCCGAAAATATTTCCCCCAATTCGGGCACGAAGGCTATCTCCCGGGCGGTATAGTCCTCGGATCCGGGGCCGTAACACTTGTCCACCACAGTGCCCCTCAATAATTCCCGAAGCACTGATGTACACCATTATATCCCAGTGCCGATCCCCTTCGTTAAACTCGGCCCGGATTGCCTGGCTGGGTTCGCTTTCAGCCCACAAAGACGTTTGCATCGCCCCGAGTTGCCCTAACAAGATTCCCATCACGTTGCCGTCTCTCCCTCTGCGTGTTCCTTGCAACAGAAAACTCCATGCCCTTCTCCACCGGATCTCCACATGGATGGCACCACCCACCACACCATTAATGACAGACCACAAGGGCTCGGCCACCCATAGCTCCTCGTCGCGACATTCCCCAGAGGTACTCGCCCACACGATCCCACTGACCGGATGGGCTAAATTCGCCAGTGCTACTCAGATTGCAAAGGGATCCTCAAAAGTCTTGAATGTGGCGCATTCACTGTTATTGTCGTTTCCCAAAAGACACATGGGAATGAACTGCGTACGGGCTCGTCGCATGCGTAACCGTGGCAGCCCTACACCAATTTCGTGAAAATGTCAGGAATCTGATACCCCGCGCATGATGACGTTCCCCAGCGTTCCGGGCATTCCTGACCAAACGGACCGAGCGGTTTGGAAAGGCAACGGGTGGCGTATGAAGTCCCCAATAGACCAAAAATGATCCATGTGCCGGATTTTACATGGATTCTTCAAGTGAGGCTCGGCCTCGCGTTGGGACTGTTTATGGCTGGTCTTGGTCTGGGCGGATTGGTTGAATAGCGCAAGACGGAGTATAGTCACTCATAGACGCGCCAATATGGAGAAGAATCCAGCCCATGCATTCTGGCGATAAGGATCAATGGCCGCTGGAACACCATGATGTGGCGCGGTATTGTCCGCCTTCAAGATGAGTTTCACCAGCAAATTGCTCCGGTCGTCGACACCGCGTTCGGTAGACTCATCCTAGCCCAAGATCCACAAACTCCCGGATACGGCCAGAGAGAACGAAATCGCTAATCCTTGCGGCGCCACATCGAGATCAGCAACGTCAAACTGCGCGATACGATGGTGGCGGCTAATACCAGCCCAATTAACCACCAAGGCGTATGGTGAAACCCAAGAAAACCCAAAGAAGATAGCGATGCTAGCATCAGCATTTGTCCGTGCATGTGTTATATCTCCTTCTTCGAGAGATAATAGGGATCTCATGCATCACCATGAGATCCCAACCAATACATGAGACCCTACGCGGGTGGTTAATTGGGCTGGTATTAGCCGCC
>JAMCTO010000150.1 GCA_023381095.1 Bacillota bacterium | reverse complement strand
ACTTGCGAATCAAACAAAGAGACTTCCAAGTGCTGTCCCACTCCCGTGCGTTCCCGCACCAAAAGCGCTGATAAAATACCAGAAAGCAAAAACAAACCCGATGTAATATCCACCACCGCAATCCCGGTCTTATAGGGCGGTCCTTCCTCAGGGCCGCTAAGTGACATAAGACCAGCCGTTGCCTGCATCACGAAATCGTAGCCGGGGCGATCGTCACCTTGCGGATAGCCACGCAGCGTTGCTGTAATAAGGCGGGGACTATCTGCCCGCAAGGTCGAGAGGCTCAGATCAAATTTTTCTAGAGTTCCCGGTTTAAAATTCCCCTATGCGCCAGAGGTCTACCGCAGTGCCAGTGTGCGGACTAGACGCTGCCCTTCGGGGTCTGCTAAATCCACTTGGCAGGACTTTTTATTCCGATTGGCTGCTAAAAAATAGGCAGACTGCCCCCCTAAAAAAGGAGGGCCCCACTGTCGCGTTTCGTCGCCCAGATCTGGGCGTTCAATTTTGATAATCTCCGCTCCTAGGTCACCCAGAGCCATTGTCGCGTAGGGTGCCGCTAAAACGCGTGACAAATCCAAAATATGAATTCCGGCTAAGCTTGCTACACTCTGAGTACTGGACATGGAACAGGCTCAGGCCACTTCATGGCGAAGCACATCGCCCAATACCTCGAGCGCCTCATCCAATACATCAAGGGGGGTGTTCAAGGGTGCCAGGAATCGAATGACGTTACCGTAAATGCCTGCCTTCAGCATCAATAATCCCCGTTGAATACAGGTTTTTAGCACGCGGTCCGTTAATTCTGGATCCGGTTTTTTCGAAGTGCGGTCCGTCACCAGCTCCATGGCCACCATGGCCCCCAATCCTCGCACTTCGCCAATTTGCGGAATGTCTTCCGCCAATTTGTTGAGGCGCAGCATCAGATGCTCTCCTTGTTTTCGCGATTGTGCCAGCAAGTTTTCCGATTCGAAAACATCCAAAACGGCATTGCCGGCGGCAGTGCCCAGCGGATTGCCGACGTATGTGCCTCCAATTTGTGAATCGCCTGGTCCATCCATCACTTCAGGACGCCCCATCACACCTGAGAGGGGAACGCCGTCGGCAATCGATTTGGCCATGGTCAATAAATCGGGACGAATTCCCGATTGCTCGGTCGCAAAGAAGGTGCCGGTACGACCAAATCCAGTTTGCACCTCATCCACAATGAGCAAGATATCGTGTTTTTCAGTAAACTGGCGAAGCCAGGGCAAAAAGGTCTTAGGCGGCACAATAAACCCACCCTCCCCTTGGACTGGTTCTACAATCACTGCTGCCGTATCTTCCGGCGCTACTTGCAGCAATAAAGCTTCTTCGATACGGGCATAGCAGCGCTCATCACATTCATGGTTAGCTTCTCCATACCCAAATTCGCAACGATAAGGATAGGGAAACGGTACTCGGTAGACCTCGGGCGCATAGGGCCCCATCCCGGCCTTATAGGGATGGACCTTGGAGGTTAAGGTCATCGCCATCAGAGTACGTCCGTGAAATGCTCGCTCGAAGGCAATAATTCCCTTGCGTTTAGTATAAGCCCGGGCAATCTTAATAGCATTCTCCACGGCCTCTGCGCCCGAGTTAAAGAACACGGTGGTCGCCGGTCCCCCTCCAGGAAAGTGGGCGTTCAACCGCTCTGCCAGGCGCACATAGCTTTCATAGGGGATCATCGTAAAGTCGGTATGCAAAAAACGGTCCACTTGCTCATGCAATGCCGCTCGCACCTTATCATGGGTATGGCCAACATTAAGCACCCCGACCCCACCCGTCAGATCGATAAACGTGTTGCCGTCAATGTCCGAAAGCAATGATCCATGCGCATGGTCTACAACCAGCGGAGCATAAACCGCTACTGCCCGGGGAGTGGCTTTGTCAATTCTTTGCAGCACAGCCTGGCTCTTGGGTCCCGGGATTTGTGTCTTCAGCACAATATACTTGGTGGCGATTGCCATATTACTGACCTCCTTGCTGTTCTTATACCGACTCGCAGTTCATTCGGTGTCAATTTGCGCGCGTTGCAGTTGCCCACTGAAATCTACGTAGACAGCCTTCCATTCCGAGAAGAAGTCCATTGCTGCCGTGCCCGCTTCCCGGTGGCCATTTCCGGTTCCGCGAGTTCCGCCAAAGGGCAGATGAATCTCAGCCCCGGTAGTGCCGGCATTAATATACACAATGCCGGTCGCGAGATCCCTGATGGCTTGAAACGTTTTGTTAACATCTTGGGTAAAGATTGACGAACTTAGCCCATAGATCACGGAATTGTTAATCCGGATGGCCTCATCCAAATCTTTTACCTTAATCATAGACAGCACCGGACCAAATATCTCTTCCTGAGCGATTCGCATCTCGGCGGTAACTCCGGCAAACAAAGTCGGAAGATAAAAGTGGCCGCCGGACAACTGCTCATCTTGTGCCGGACTGCCCCCAATGACCAATTCGGCGCCCTCTGATTGACCAATTTGCACATAGCGTTGAACCTTTTCCATCGCCTGTTGG
>JAMCTO010000149.1:2370-10528 GCA_023381095.1 Bacillota bacterium | reverse complement strand
AGGTAAACCAGATATTATCGGCCTCAATAATCGTGCGGCCTAATGGGTGTCGATATACATCACCGACCACAAAATCTTCATAAAATCGACCGCGCCAGCCATCGTAAATCATACCTATCCTCCTTGTGTTATCGTCGTGCCCTCGCGGTGCACGGCGTTGCGTGGCGCCCGATCATTAAATGATCCCTAGGCGTCGTAATCGGACGATCTCTGCACCACGATAACCGAGTTCCTGCAATATCGTGTCCGTATGCTCCCCCAATCGGGGCACCGGGCCCATGGTGGCGGCTAACCCTTGAAGGTTGACCGGGGGTCGGAGCGCTTCTATGGGTCCCATTTCTGTCTGCACGGTGCTCCAGCGTTGACGGGCTCGCAATTGCGGGTGATTCCAGAGATCCTCCATGGTGTTTAGTTGGGCGTAGGCAATCCCGGCCTGCTCGAGGGAATGAACCACTTGGTCTCGGGTGAGCAAGGAGAAACGCGATGAAATTAGGGCATCCACAGTGTCTCGGTTCCGCACCCGGGCGGCATTGTCCCGAAACCGACTATCGGTCACCCACTCGGGTCGCTGTAATATATGGTGACAGAACCGCGCCCACTCTCGTTCATTTTGAATGCCCAGGTAGACCGTATGGCCGTCGCCCACGGGATACGGGCCATAAGGGGCAATGGTTGCATGAGTGGACCCGGTGCGTGCTGGAGCCTGCCCCCGGTAATGGCTGTAATACAGTGGATAGCCCATCCATTCGCCTAGCGCTTCCAACATAGAGACATCGACAACCGTGCCCTGCCCGGTTTCATTGCGGGCAAACAGCGCTGTGAGGATGCCGGTGAGGGCATACATGCCTGCCGCAATGTCGGCGATGGACACGCCTACTTTCACGGGTTGTTCGGGGGTACCCGTAATTGACAATAAACCACTTTCCACTTGGATCAGGAGGTCATAAGCCTTGCGATCCCGTAGTGGACCGTCCGGTCCAAATCCGGAAATATCGCAACAAATGAGCCGCGGGTACTGCGCGTGCAAGGTTTGGCTGCCGATGCCCAGTTTACCGGTGGCTCCTGGCTTTAGATTTTGCACGAACACGTCCGCTCGCTGAAGCAGGCGATGGAGGATCTCTTGCCCAGGCGGTTGGGACACATCTACGGTGAGACTTTCTTTTCCCCGGTTAATCCAAACAAAGTGGCTGGAGAGACCCTTCACCGTCTCGTCGTAATAGCGGGCGAAGTCGCCGGTGCCCGGGCGTTCGATTTTAATGACGCGCGCCCCCCAATCCGCCAATTGCCGGGTGGTGAATGGGGCAGCGACCGCTTGTTCCAAGGAGACGACCGTGAGGGAGGCTAAGGGCAACATTAGTACGACCTCGGCAATCCTAAGACATGTTCGGCGATAAAGGCTAAAATCAAATTGGTCGAGATTGGCGCCACTTGAAAGAGTCGGGTTTCCCGAAACTTGCGCTCAATATCATAGTCTGCGGCAAAACCATAGCCGCCATGCACTTGCAAGGCCACATTCGCCGCATCCCAGGAGGCGTCTGCGGCCAACAGCTTGGCCAAATTGGCTTGTTCTCCGCAGGATTGGCTCTGGTCGAAGCGGCGCGCTGCGTCAAAACGCATGAGATCCGCGGCCCGTACCTGGGCATAAGCCCGAGCAATAGGGAATTGTACGCCCTGATTTTTCCCAATGGGACGATCGAAGACGATACGGTCTCGGGCATAACGGGTGGCGGCGTCGATAAAAAATTCGCCATCGCCAATGCATTCGCCGGCGATCAAAATGCGTTCGGCGTTCATACCATCGAGGATATAGCGAAATCCTTCGCCTTCCTGGCCAATCAGGTTTTCTTCCGGCACCCAGACGTCATCGAAAAACAGCGCGTTGGTTTCATGATTCATCATCGTGTCAATGGGGGTAACGGTTAACCCGTCTGCGAGCGCATCACGCAAGTTCACCAAAAATACGGACAGGCCTTGGGCACGCCGGGTGACAGCGGCCACAGGTGTTGTGCGGGCTAACAGCAAGAGATAATCGGAATGCTGCACCCGGGAAATGAATATCTTTTGTCCCCGAATGACATACCCACCCTGTTGGGGGGTGGCGGTAGTTTCTAAATGGGTGGTGTCGGATCCCGCTCCCGGTTCGGTAACGCCGAAGGCTTGCAATCGCAGATCGCCGCGGGCGATTGCGGGCAACAGCCATTGTTTTTGCTCTGCGGATCCATGGCGCAAAACCGTGCCCATGGTATACATTTGAGCATGGCAGGCGGCGGCATTGCCCCCTGAGCGATTGACTTCTTCTAAAATCACCGACGCCTCGGTAACACCGAGACCCGAGCCACCGTATTCCTCAGGGATTAACGCGGCCAAGTAGCCCGCTGCGGTCATCGCTTGCACAAAGGCCTCGGGATACTCGCGCTCATGGTCCACTGCACGCCAGTATGCGGCAGGAAAGCGGGCACAGAGATCGCGCACACCTTGTCGCACATCGTTGAGTAGGTCTTGCATCGTCGGCTCCACGTCCTTACAGTAAAATAGGAATGATTTAGAAGATAGCGTTATCATGGCACAAATTTGATATAATATCAATAATCCAAAACAATCACGTGTAAAGGATGTGTTGACGATCACACCGGTAGAAAATGCCTTGACGAGCGCTCGGGTGGCGAATGCCATTCGGCACGCTATCTTTATGGGGCAATTAACCCCTGGGACGAAAATTGCGCAAGACCTGCTGGCCGACCAGTTAGGCGTCTCGCGTATGCCCATTCGCGAGGCGTTGTCTCAATTGGCCGCTGAAGGATTGGTGACCCTCGAACCCCGCCGGGGCGCCTGGGTCGCCCCCTTGTCTCTGGCCTCGCTGGATGAATCCTATGCGCTGCGGGGATGGCTCGAACCTAAGGCGGTGGAACTGTCGGTTCCCCTTCTTACCGAGGACGACCTCAAGCGCTTGCGCCAGCATCTGGGCCAGTTAGAATGGGCAGAATCTCATCAGGATGGGGATCGCTTCGTGGAGGCTAATACGGCGTTTCACCAATGCTTGCGCAGTCGCTGTCCCTGGCCCAAATTGCAGGGATTCGTTGATCGATTGTGGAACGGATTTCCTCCGTTAACCCCGCAATTTGTCACGGCCCAAATGGCGCAAGACCATGCGGAACATGCCCAATTGCTCACCGCCGCTGAAGCCCGTGATGGCCTCCGTGCGGCCGCTACGATGGCTGCCCACATTCAGCGTTCGGGTCATCGCGCACGCGAACATTTTCAGGGATTGGGCTGGTCTCTAGGACCCGAATCCGGAGACACGCGGTGAGGACGATCACGGCCCATCAGATTACTGAGGCGGTAGCCACGCTGTGTCAGCGCGCCAATACGTGTCTACCGGACGATGTGTATCGGGCCTTGACCGTGGCGCATACCCAAGAAGCCTCTCCAGTGGGGCAAACGACCCTGCAACTGCTAGTGGATAATGCGGATTATGCCCGTCATTCCGGGGTGGCATTATGCCAGGACGGCGGCGTGACGCTGGTGTTCTTGGAGATTGGGCAAGCCGTGCACCTCGTGGATGGCCTGTTGGAAGGTGCTGTCCAGGCGGGTGTTCGTCGGGGCTACCAGGATGGGTATCTCCGCGGATCCATGCTGGATCGGCCTTTTGGGGGGCACAATACCGGAGACAATACGCCAGCCATCCTCTACACTCGTCTGGTCGCCGGGGACCAGGTGACGATCACGGTGATGCCTAAAGGCGGCGGCGCCGAAAATACCAGCCGATTGGCGATGTTCACGCCTGCTCAAGGGATGGAGGCTATCCGCGACTTTGTTTTGGACACCATTGTGAAAGCGGGACCCGCGAGTTGTCCGCCGCTTATCGTGGGTATTGGCGTACGCCCAGCCCGGATCCTGCACTCGAAGTCTTGGAAGGGCAATGGCTAGACGATATTAACCAACTGGGCATCGGACCACAAGGCTACGGCGGGACCGTGACTGCACTGGCGGTGCATCTTGCTGGCTACGCACGACACATCGCCAGTATTCCGGTAGCGGTCAATTTACAATGCCATGCAGCCCGCAAAGGCACGGTGGTGCTATGAGTGACGCGATTGCGATAACTTGTCCGCTGACTGATCCGTCTGTGCTCCTCTCCTTGCGGGCGGGCACGATGGTCCGGGTGTCGGGCACGCTATTGACGGCCCGAGACGCAGCCCATGCGCGTTTGCACCAGCTAGCGCAAGACGGGTGCCCATTGCCCGTAAGTTTTCACAATCAGGCGCTCTATTACACCGGCCCTGCGCCAGCTCCGCCAGGCTTCATCATTGGCGCTGTCGGACCGACCACTGCAAGCCGGATGGATCCTTATACCCCGGCTCTATTGGCCAAAGGATTGAAAGTGATGATCGGCAAGGGGGAGCGCAGTGCCGCCGTCATTTCGGCCATGGTGCAACATCAGGCGATATATCTGGGCGCGATTGGGGGTATCGGCGCATTGCTCAGCCAAACCGTCCAGCATGCACGTGTCGTTGCATTCGAAGATTTGGGACCGGAGGCGATGTATGAATTGGTGGTCAAGGACTTTCCTACAGTAGTGCTCATCGATACCATAGGAGAAATGTATTATCGCAAAGGGCAAGTCCCCTACCGGACGCGTCTGCCGCCATTATGACCGGAGGTCAAGTCGGCTTGTGGGTCTGGTTGGGAACACATGGAGGGAGCGCGTCTTCTGGATATTTTGTTGGAAGAACGGCACCATCCCACCCAAATTGTGTTGTTGACCCTTAATCAGCCCGAAGTGCTGAATGCGTTTAATTCGAAGTTGGGTCGCGTTCTGAATGCTAACTTGGAACGGCAATGGGACGATCCCACGGTACGGGTGTTGATTCTCGCCGGTGACGGGGATGCTTTTAGTATCGGTGACGATGTGACAGAACGGCACACCATGAATCAATCTGAATCGGTGGGATGCGCGTCACCGTCTCAGAAGGTATACCGAAAACTGGGTACTTTTCCCAAACCTTCCCTTTGGGCCATTAACGGGATGGTCTTGGACGGTGGTCTCGAAATGACGCTCAGTGCCGATTTTTGTTATGCATCGACCCCAGCGTGGCAGGGTTTTCCTGAAGTGTCACGCGGGATAAGTCCCGGAGTCGGGGGGACGCAAACCGTCTGGCGGTTTACATCCCGAGAGCGCGCATTGGAGTTGTTGATGACAGGACAGCCCATTAGTGCCCTTGAGGCCTATCACGATGGCTTGGTGAACAAAGTGCTGGAATCCTGACCAACTGATGCCGAAAGCTGCAGGGCGGCCCAGATTGTGGCAAAAACATTGCCATTGGGACCGGAACTGACCAAATAAGCGTTTCGTATCGGGAGCGACATGGCGTTGGAGGCGGGAGTCGACATGACGTTGGAATGTTAGCAACGCGCGTTGTGCATCTTGATCGTGAAGAAGGTGTGCGCCCCAATTCCGAGACTGCTAGGACGAAGACCTAAGGAGGGACATATTGCATGCGTCTGGCGGCAAGAGGGAAGAATCCTCTTTGGTGTGACAGGAGATGGGGTGAATAATCTGCCACAACCGAAAAAAATTTCGGTCTTTAACCGCACTCATTTTCCTGTACCCATCGGCCCGGTGCCGTTTTTATTTTTGGGTGTGGTGTCCCAGACCAGCATGTCCTTCATCCAACAAGGGGTCGCGGTGTTGGGCATCCTCTTTGCTCGTCAATACCATTTATCCCTGGCGTGGCTGGGATTTTTAGTTGTGGCACCTTCTCTGGGAATGATGGTGGGCTTAATACCCGTGGGCTGGATCGTGGACCGCATAGGACCTCGCCGACTCTTGTTTGCCATCACAGGACCTATGGCGGTGCTAGTGTGGACCGTCGGTCAGGCTCCGTCCGTGGGGTTGTTGTGGCTCGCTCTCATGGCGATGGGGATCACCTTTGGGGCGGTTCCTGGAGTAGGAACCAAAGCGGTGTTTTTAGCCTTCGCCGGACGTGATCGTGGGCTACCAATGGGAATCCGTCAAACTGGCGTCCCCATCGGCGCGGCACTTGCCGCTTTTTTGCTTCCGCATTGGGTGCGGATTTGGGGGATCACCGGGGTATTTGACCGGCTGGCGATAATGGTAGTCGGGGGCAGTCTGGGATTCGCAGCGGTGATTCCGGCGATGCCACGGCGCACCACCACCCTTCACGCAGTCCCTGTGCGCCAATTCGTGCGTGCGCTCATCTTTCCTGCCCTCATTTCTATGTTGCTCGTCGGAGCCCAATACGATATGCTCACGTTTACAATTCCCGATTTGATGCAGCGGCATGGATTAACGTTGGCACTGGCGGGCATCGTCTTGGCGGTAGCCCAAATTGGTGGGGGATTAGGACGCATTGGCTTTGGTGTAGTGAGCGACCGGGTGACTGGTCATCGACCTCGGGTTTTGGGATGGACGGCGTTTATTGCGGGTGTGGCTACACTGGCCATCGCTCTACTGCCGCATCGTGTTCCGGTCGATGCCCTCCTGGCATTGTGGTTTGTTTTAGGCACGGGGGCCGTCGGGTGGAATGCCTTGGCGCTTACCTGGGCCGGGGAATCGGTCCCCGTGGAACATGCAGGATTAGCTATGACGACTATCGCGGCATTGATATACGTAGGGGCCGTGTTGCATCCACCGCTTTTCGGCATGATCGCAGACCACACCGGAGCCGTAAGATACGGTTGGCTGTGGTTGAGCGGTTGCATGGGATTGGCTTTGTTGCTTAGTGTGTGGAAACAACGGCGAAGGCCTCCGCGTTAGCTGTTGACTCCCTGTCGTGAGAAGATGCGCGACGAATGGAGAGAACTGCCGGCGAGGGTTTCCTCTCCATAGGTACTACTGAGCTCATCTTTGGATTTTCCGGGAACCGTCCACTAGAGCACGCACTGTCCGATGACTCCCTTGTTGGGAACCGTTCAGAACTGCTAAAGGCCCGATAGGGAGAGGGCGGCTAACATGGAGCTGGAAGCAATGTCGGCATGGGTGAAGGGAAACATTGCAAAATGAGGTACATGTGATGATTATTAATACCCTATATTCTGCTGCCGCCAAAGAAGAACACAGTGCGTGCTCTAGTGGACGGTTCCCGGAATTTCTGCCATCGCCTAAGAGGTCGGGAAATTCTGCCGGAACTCTGGTAAAGGCTCAGAGCCCTCGTGATATCACGAGGGCTCTGAGGGCGTCATACACCGGACCTGACTTCGTTGAGAGGTGTTACGCGTTCCAGCGTTCGGTCACAGTTTCCAAGTTACGTTTGGTGGCTTTAATGGAAAAGGGCAAAAGCACTGCGGTCACTCCACAGGCAACGGCCATCACCACGAAGCCTTGGGTAAATCCCCCCAC
Source organism: Bacillota bacterium (assembly GCA_023381095.1). Taxonomy (GTDB): domain Bacteria; phylum Bacillota; class Sulfobacillia; order Sulfobacillales; family Sulfobacillaceae; genus Sulfobacillus_C. The sequence continues at coordinate 3,168 of JAMCTO010000149.1, read as the reverse complement.
GGCTACAGCGGATAAGACGAAGACCGGCGCCAGGGCTCCACCGATATGGCCTAGACCATCGGTTAAGGAGACTCCTGTGGCCCGGGCGCGGGTAGGGAAGTGTTCTGCGGTCAGGGCATAGAGCAGTGGAACCATCAGTCCGATGGTCACGGAAGCGATGAAACCCAGAATCATAATGACGGTTGGGGAGGGAAACAATCCTATGAGTAACAAGCTGATTCCAAAGATCACCGTGACCAACAAAATAAACCACTTGCGTTCAAACCGGTCACCAAACAATGCACTGCCCAAAGCGCCCACAAAAAAGCCAATACCGCTGACAACTAAGTATCCGATGGTACTGGTGAGGCTGTAACCTCGGGATACAAACAGGCTGGGCGCTAACGTCAGCCATGCATAATTTGCCACATAGTAGACAAACCAGATTACGACAAATAACAGTAGCCGAGAAAAATAAGGCGCGGTAAATAGGGCTTGCGTCGGATATCCTTGAGCAGCGACAGCCTGTGTGGTCGGCACAATGGGTGGCAAAGGGTCTGGTGAGCGTTGCTGCAGAAAAGTTTCTGCCTGACTCACAATTTTTTCCGCATCAGCCAGGCGATTTTTGGAGAGCAACCACCGTGGCGATTCCGGAATGTTGCGACGTAGCAGGGTAATGGTCACTCCGCCAATGGCACCCACAAACAACAGTGCACGCCATCCCCACGAGAAATGAGGCACCAAGGCCAACGCGATAAAGGGTACCACAGAAAATCCGGTGTACGCAAACGTGGTGGCCTTGGTGCCTCATTTCTCGAT